>JBDSAM010000351.1:0-8294 GCA_039922135.1 Blastocatellia bacterium | reverse complement strand
GGACGCGAGTATCGTTTGTTTGCGAAGTCGCTCAACGGTGGCCGCGCAATGGCCAGCAGCGGGAACGTCTCTGGTCTATTTCGGTCAAAACTGCTCAAGCCCAGCGGGTCAACCGGAATCGTAATGGCATTCGGCCCGCCGTTCGGAGTGCGGAACCTAGTAAGTTTGACGCCGCGCGTGCCGACATAAGCGAGATTTACCAGAAAATCACTAAACAGTTCGCGCTCAATTTGCAGGTTGTATTGCAAGGCATAGGGCGCACGCAGATTTTTATCGGGCAGCGTATAAGCCAATCCGCCGCCTGAAGTGAGAGGCTGATTATTCAGAACATTTCCGTTGACGATTGAAGGATCGAAGAGCAGGCCAAGCAGTTGCGGCAGCACGTTGCCGAACGAACTAACATTATTCAACCCCTGAATCAGCGGGACGTCACGCTTCACTGATCCATCAGGGTTGGTGACGCTGATTGTTATGAAATCCGGATTATAGATAGCTCGCGCGCCAGTTGGGCCTGGTGTGAAATATTTGTAGCGGAGAGTAGAGAAAGTACTGGCATCAACATTGAATGGTAAGGAATTCGGAAAGACGTTGCGCGATTGACTGACCACACTGCCCAAGGTCAGGTCGTAATAAACACCACCGCCACCGCGAATCACGGTTTTGCCGGCCTGCTCTTTGTTATTAGCAAAGGGATCCCAAGCGAAGCCTACGTGGCCGCCAAAGTTATTCCGGTCGGGAGCAAAAATGCCGTCGCGACCTGCAAGATTCTGCCGCAATGCCGCAAGCGTCGCATTGTAAGAGCGCAGCAGCGCATCGTTGTTCAGCGTAGTTGTGCCATCATTGAATGGGGCGCTGATCTTAATCGAAGTGTCTGCTGCCGCAATTTGATCAAGCGCGAAGGTCTGTTCGATTCGCGAATTGACTTCACGCGGGACAGTGTTCAGTTCGTAGCGCAGGCCATAATCCAGCGTCAGCCCACGCCGCGCCCGCCAGTTGTCGTTGGCAAAAAAGTTGAGTTGCCAGAATCGCAGGCCGATGGTCGAGTTTGCCTGGCCAATGGCCAGTGACTGAAAGATGTTAGTGGGCAAGCCCAGACTAACCAGATCGGTACCGCTTAAAAATCCGGGCGTCGGACCAAACTGGCTGATATTCGGCGTCGGCGTCAGCGCAGCCAGTTCGGGAAGACCTGAAAGATCGGGTACGCCGCCAAAGACAACTTGTGGACGATAATTGCGGTTCAAGGAGCTATTAAGCTGTGTCCGGCGAATGTCCGCGCCAAACTTGTGAATGTTCTCTCCGCGGAACCATGTATAGGTATCGGCAAACTGAATTGTGTTATTCGCGCGTGCCTGCGGAAACAGATAAACGTCCAGTCCAACAGGGCTGAACGGTGAAACAATTACCTGTCCCACCGCGCCAAGAATATCCTGTACCTCGCGAGATGAACTGGCGCGCGTGTAGCTTACTTCTGGATCACCACCGGGAATACTTGCGTTATTCAAACCAGGCGCATTCAGAAGGTATTGCTGATTGGCTAAACTCTCTTTGGACGGCCTTAAGTAACTGTCTCGTAATTCGTCGAAGCTGAGCGCCGTGCGTCCGTAACTGGCGCGTATCTGGTTGGCTTTTGATGGCGACAATTGGCTATTCAAAAACAGTGATACATTTTGCGTCCGCACCTTTGGCATAACGCCGGAAAACAACGATCCACCGACGACGGGAACTTGCCGCCGATCATCGGTGTAGTTGTAACGGCCAGTCAGCGTATGCACAACTTCAGGCCCAAACATGCGGAATGTGTGGTCGAACTTCAATGAGTAAATCATTCCGTGCGCATCGGCGGGCAACACCTGCGTATAGGTGTTCCTGCCATACGGCCCAACCGGATTGTTTGGAAAAGGGAAGAGCGAAAAGACTGCGTTGCCGGCAATGAAATTTGGCGTGAAAGGCGCGCGGTTAATGGTGAATCCGGATGCGCCAAAATTCAGAAATCCGCGCTGTGCCACGGTCGGAACCGCGAAGTGAGTTTCCTGTCGCGATTTGATGTCTTGTCGTTCAAACGAACCAAAGAAGAACGTCCGGTCGCGGAAGATCGGAAAGCCCAGCGTCGCGCCTCCCTGATTTCGTTGAAACTGATCTTTGCCCTGTGACGGATTGGTTTGCACAACTGGAAAGCCATTGATCGTCACTGGGTATTCTCCAAGAATGTCGGGCTTGCCATTTAAGAATGTCCGGATCGCTGTGCCGGTCAACGGTAATGCAGGCGCATTCTTCGCGGAGTAATCGAAGAAGTTTCGCGCGTTGAGCGCATCGTGATTGAAGAAATCGTAAAGCGATCCATGAACGTGGTTCGTGCCGGATTTAGAGACAGCGTTGACTTGCGAACCCATGCTGCGTCCCTGTTCAGCGTCCCACAGATGCGTAACGATCTGAATCTCTTTGATGCTTTCGATGGATTGAGGAGTGAGTGCGATGAAGCCTTGCCGCCGCACTCCGACGTCTTCGTCGTTATCGTCGGAACCATCTACCGTAAAGTTATTCGACCGCGCGCGCTGGCCATTCACTGAAAACTGCCCGGCGGTGCCAATGCCCGCGCCAATGCCTGGGCCGGCAACGCCTTTCACTTGTGGCGGCGGCGCGACACCCGCAGCCAATAGCGCCAGTTCATCAAAGCTGCGGACGTTGGCGAGCGGCAGCAATGCAATCATCCGTTCATCGGCGTTGGCGCGCCGCGTGGCATCTGTTTGATTAACCAGCTTCCCGCCGTATTCCTCCTTCGCCATCGTGGCTGGTTGCGTCGTCGTCGCGGGTTGTGGTGGCTGTGCTGCGGCCATGACTGGCACGAGTGCGGCAGGAATCATCTGTATCGGAGGCGCCCAGTATACAGTCTGATTGAGCCGGACGTTGATGGTGGGCCTTTCCATCTGCCCCATGGAAAAACCGTCTTTCGTCGCTTCTATTCGATAGACCCCCAATGGCAGCAGGGCAAATTGGTATAAGCCTTCGACGTCGGTTTTCGCCGCGCGGGGATTTCCAGTTTCTATATTGATGACACGGACGCTGACGCCGGGAATTCCCAATCCGCCAGGGTCTAACACGTAACCCTTCAACGTGCCGGTAATCGTATCGGGCACAGTATCGTGATTTACTATTCTGGTGCTGGCGAATCCGGCCAGTTGTAATTGAGGAAGGAGTAAAGCAACAGCGAGAAAGAGTCTGACAAACTTTGACCTCAGCGTCATAACTTCACACTCCGTAGATCGAAGCTTCGTCAACAGCTACGACTTATAACCCAGGACTTTCATAACAATGATTAGCCATTCGCGGGGCTAACTTGGCGATGCCATGTTGGCAAGTCAGGACCGTCAATTCCTGATTGTTTGAATTTCAATGGTGCGAATAAGCGAATTTGAAGTAGCCGGTATCTTAACGGGCTTGCTCTGGTTGTCAACCGAATGGCCGAAATGAGTGTGGCGCGGGCAGATTTGGATGCAATGGTGAGGAAAGTTGTCCCGCAGACTTTAGCAGCGCGACAAAAACTGGGTGAAGTTCCTGCCGCGCTGCATTTGTCTGGCCGTATTTGTCTGAATGACGATTTGGGATTACGACCTGGCCTGCATTCCTTCCACGGGTTTATCCGTGACCTTCTGCAAGGTCTCGTTGAAATACAGCACACGGCCTTCGCGATACGATTGGACGGACATGGCAATCGTGGTCATCGCTTTGTAAGCCGTCAGCGGGTCAAGCACGGTCTTCTCGCGCGACTTCACGCAGCGCAGGAAGTTTTCCATGTGGTTTTCGCGCGTCTCCGTCATCAGCTCCACTTCTTCTTTGCCCCATTTGTCCGCGAATTTCTTCTTGAAGAGGCGCTCTGGAGTAACGGTGATGTGATCAACTCTACCTTCAAAAGCTCCCTGTGGAACCATCATGATCGTGCCTTCGTGGCCGCGGATCAGTCCCGGAATGTGCTGGCTGTTGGCCATCGAAGAACTCAGGACCAGCGAATGTCCTTTCGCGAATTCAGCAACCAGATGAAAAGTGTCAGGCACTTCGCGGCCATCCTTGAACACGTAAGTTCCGCCTGAAGCCATCACTTTGTACGGAAACTGCGCTTCGCCCCAACAAAGGTTGAGCGGCGCGACAACGTGGTAAAACAGGTCGGTCGCGATGCCGCCCGAATAGTCCCAATACTTGCGGAAACGGAAGAATCGCTCTGCGCTGAAAGGCCGCTGTTGCGCGCTGCCCAGCCACATCTTCCAATCAAGAAAATCGTCGCCTTTGCCGTTTGGCCCGGCGTTCGGGTCAATCGGATAGTTCCATTCGCCCTCGATGGAGTTGCGATGATACGAACCCTGGCTCATCAGCAGTTGGCCGATCATGCCGTCTTCGATCGCTTTGCGAGCTTTCCACCACTGGTCGCTGGATGTGGTTTGCGAACCGATCTGCACTACGCGGTTGGTCGTTTTGGCGGTTTCATAAAACTTCTTGGCCTCTTCGACGGTCTTGGTCATTGGCTTTTCGCAGTACACGTCCTTGCCAGCCTTCATCGCCTCGATCGCAATCGGCGCGTGCCAATGATCAGGGGTAGCAATAATCACAGCGTCAATGTCTTTGCGCGCGATCACTTCACGATAATCCAGAGTGGCAAACTCGGCCCCGCTCGCCTCTTTGGCCTTGTTCAGCCGTTTGCTATAAACATCGCAGACCGCGACAACCTGAGCCGGGCGAGTCGTTTTACCGACTTCCATCACCCACCGCATATCGCTGGAACCGCGGCCGCCGACACCGATACATCCGATGTTGATTCGATCATTGGCCCCAAGAATGCGGGCGTGAACGTTGTGCCGGAGCGTCCCGGCGGTGGCAATTGTGCCAGCGGCAATGGCGCTGGTTTTGACGAACTCTCTGCGAGAAGTTTTCTTGCTCATTGGAATCTCCTTGCTCGGTGGTGAGCTTGGTTGCAAATCATAATTATTGTTTTGGATGTTGGTCGCCCTTCGACGAACAGTGCAAGTGAATGCGTGGATATTACCGTTGCTTGCTAAAAGGAGCAACGGTAAGACCACCCGCTCATCACTCGCCAAACAGTTTGCCGATATTGACGCCTCCGCCGCTGCCGGACTGGGTTGGGAAGAAGGGTTTCAAAATGCCGGCGAACGCCGCCAGATTGCGCGTTTGAATCAGAATTTCGCCGGGTCCGGTAAATTCAGCGACGATCCCTTCGCCGCTGAGTATGGTGCGGAACCAGCCTGATTGCGCGGCGCGGCGCAGTTCGTAATGCATATGGCCTTCCCACGCGACCAGATGGCCAGTGTCTACGACGTAATGTTCACCGGGGTTTAACCGTTTGCGATGGATCGAGCCAAAAGACGAAACCAGCAGCAGGCCTGTTCCTTGCACCTGCAAAACGAACAGGCCTTCGCCGCCAAAGAAAGTTCGCGAGCCGCCCCACGACGTATCCAGCACCAGACTGGTATCGCCCGCCAGATACGAACTCGACTGCACGTAAAACGTCTGGTTGCTCATCTCAATCGCGGCGACATCGCCCGGCGCGCCCGGCGCGAATGATACTTCGCCAGGCCCGCCGCGCGCGGTGAAGGTCGAAACAAAAGCCGATTCGCCGCCGACCACTCGCTTGAATGCGCCCATCAGCCCGCCTTTCATCTGCGATTGCAATTCGATGTTGCCGGACATTGAAACCATCGCCCCGGCTTCAGCCTGGATGGATTGTTCGGCTTGTAGCTTGACGACGGCCAGCGCGAAGGCGCCGCCATAAAGAATCTCGAACCCATAGCCACGCCCGCTTCCGCGCCCGTCGCTGTCAATTCTGATTCCTCCGCCACCCTGACTGGCTTGGCTCGCCTGAGGTGCTGGCGAGCCTTGGCCATAACCTGCGTTTGGCGCGGCAGCGCCGACGCCTGATCCGCAGACGCTGCAAAAGCGCGCGTCATTCGGCAACTCAGTTCCGCATTTCGGACAATTCATAGTTGGTCCCTTTCCTTAAGAGTGGTTCTTATTGTTTTTCAAAAAAGAGCTTAAAAATTTGCGTACCCTGCGGCGAATGCCGAGTGCGCTCAATTTTCAGGGCATTGCCCTTTCCAATCAATTGCCATTGTTCTTTGGTCGTGATGTTCACCTGTTTGCCTTCGCTCTCGCCAGTGATGGTCGAAGATAATTCAAGCGTCTTCCTGCTTTCGATCCATCTGGCTGTCAGCTTCATCGTCCCGGCCAGCGGGCGCACAACTTCGGCTTCGGTTTCGCTGCCATCCAGCTTGTAGTTCATTTCGCGCGAAGGTTGTTCGCGCCCGCGGATGATGGTTTTCTGCTCGGCGGAAAGTTGTTTCCCGTCCTGCGCCACGATCAATCGGACTTCGGCATCGCCCAGGCCGCCGGTTAATCCTTCGCTCTTAGCGCGATTCAAAACCCAAGTCCCAGCGAACTTCGGCACCGATGATTTGACTTGTCCAAACCCGGCGATGCTCATCGCCAGTAGGATCAACGCGCACATCGCGCGGAATTTCATTGAACGCATCTGAATTGATTCCTTCCAGGATGAAAATTATGGGGGCGGAAACCAGGACGTAATCTTATACCATCAAGCGCAATTTCACTGCTGTGAAAACCGTCCGGCTTGGTCTATCAATGATCTGTAATGACGCTACTGTTTTGAACGTAATCTTGCTTGCTTAATCATTTCTTCGTCACCAAGGCTGCCTGATTGGCAACCCGAATCACCGCGGATTAAACTCAAGCAAGCACGAAGATGACGTTATCAAAATCTGTCCTGACATTCGTCAAGGAATATAAAAACAATTCGGAGGACTCTGGGATGAAAAGGTTTGCTTTATGCAGTTTTGCTTGTGGGTTAGTGTTGGTGGCGTTGATCAATTCACGGCCCGCCTTCACGCAAGATACACGGCTCGATGGTCTGAAGCGTGAAGCTGCCGGCGAAGTGGACAAGCTTCAGACCTTCACGCAGCAGATGGTGGATCAGGTGTTTAGCTTCAGCGAACTCGGATTTCACGAGTACGAGACGACGAAGTATCTGACTAGCGTCTTGGAAAAGCAGGGCTTCCGTGTCGAGCGCGGCGTGGCCGGAATGCCAACGGCTTGGATGGCGACATATGGCAGCGGCAAGCCTGTTATTGCCTTCATCACCGACATTGACTGCATCCCGCGCGCTTCGCAGAAGCCCGGTGTGGCATGGCATGATCCGATCATCGAAGGCGCGCCCGGACACGGCGAAGGACACAATTCAGGGATGGCCGTCAACATCACGGCGGCGATTGTCTTGAAGCAGTTGATGGACAAAAACAGGATCAGCGGCACGATCAAAATTCTGCCCGGCGTAGCCGAAGAGTTGGTCGGCGCAAAGGCCTTCTTCGTCCGCGCCGGATTGTTCAAGGACGCGGACATCGTGCTCGGTTCGCACGTGGATAGTGATTTCGCCGTCAATTGGGGACAGCCCGAACGCAACAGCGGATTGGTTTCGGTGCAATATTCCTTTCACGGCAAAGCCGCGCATGCCGCAGGCGCTCCGTGGTCAGGCCGTTCGGCGCTGGATGCCGTCGAGTTGATGAATGCCGGATGGAATTACCGCCGCGAGCATCTGCGCTTGCAGCAGCGGTCGCATTACGTCATCTCGGACGGCGGCGACCAGCCGAACGTGGTGCCGTCGGAAGCCACCGTCTGGTACTACTTCCGCGAACTGGATTACCCACACATCAAAGAATTGTATGAACTCGGCAACAAGATGGCCCAGGCTGCGACGATAATGACCGACACCACCGTGACGCAGCGCGTAGTCGGTTCAGCGTGGCCAAACCATTTCAACAAGGTAGTCGCCGAAACGCAGGCAAAAAATATAAACACTGTCGGCCTGCCCACGTGGAGCGAAGCCGACCAGACGCTGGCCAAGGCGCTGCAAAAAGAAATCGGCGCCAAGGTCGAAGGATTGAAGACTAAAGCGAAAGGATTGGATGGGCCAAAGGAAGAGGTGATGGGCGGCGGTTCTGACGACGTGGGTGACATCTCTTGGAACGTGCCGATGGTTTACCTGCGCTATCCGGCGAACATTCCGAACTTGCCTGGCCACGCCTGGCCCAACGCTGTAGCAATGGCTACGCCCATCGCCCACAAAGGCTCAACCGCTGGCGCGAAAGTGCAGGCGATGACCGCGCTGGATTTTCTGCTTCAGCCCGAACTGGTCAAACAAGCCTGGGATTATTTCAACAACGTCCAAACCAAAGAGATCAAATACCAGCCCTTGATTGGCGCAAACGATCAACCGGCAG
>JBDSAM010000350.1:0-3740 GCA_039922135.1 Blastocatellia bacterium | reverse complement strand
GGCCAGTTCTGCTCCGTTGGCCCTGGCAAGAAGTACGTCAATCTTTACTTTATGCAGGGAACGTCGCTGGACGATCCGAAAGGCTTGTTGGAAGGCACGGGGAAGAATATGCGCCACGTGAAGATCAGGGAAGTAAGCGGTCTGAAAAATGCCGCGCTCAAGGAATTGATCAAAACCGCGGCCAGGCATCAGCAGGAAAAACTGCAACAAACAAAACCAAAGCAGTAACATCGTCCAGACAGGGGCGCACATCAGCGCACAGCACCAGCATTACATTGAGGCAATTGATCCGGTGGATTGGAATCCAAAACTATGGCCGAACTTCGCGTCGCGCGAGTTCGTTCCCATAGCCTCAATCCGGGATTCAACCACCAGTAACAACAAAGTAGCTCAGACTTCAGACAAATGATCATCGCTTACGGAACGGGTCGAAGTTTGCCCGCTGCTAATCTCAAAAAACACAACGGAGAGGATTCATCGTGAAACTTAGATTTGGACTGGGAATCATTTTAAGCCAGTTATGCCTGTTGGTACTTCTGTCGCCATTGGCACTGGCGCAAAACTATCGAGGCTCGGTTCGCGGGCGCGTGGTTGATCCGCAAGGGGCTGCCATTGTCGGCGCGAAGCTTAGCCTGGTCTATGAAGAGATCAACGAAACCAGAACTGCCACCAGTGACGGACGTGGGGATTATGTTTTTACGCTGGTTCGTCCCGGTGCTTACCGTCTGGAAGCTTCACAATCCGGTTTCCAGAAAACCACGGAAAATCTGGTCGTGCGAGTTAATCAGGAAGCCCGTCTGGATGTGATGTTGTATGTCGCGGGCACTCACGTTGATCCTATCATTGTTGCGGATGCCGCCAGTCCGCTGAAATATGACAACGCTTCGCTGGGTGCGGTGATTGATAATCGTCAGGTGACGGGCCTTCCACTGGATGGCCGGAACTTTCTGGAATTGAGCCTATTGGTTCCAGGCGCTGCACCCGCGCCGCCCGGTTCTGCTGGTTCTGTTCGCGGCGATTTTGCATTCACCATCAACGGTTCGCGCGAGGACGCTAATAACTTTCTGCTGGACGGCGTGTACAACGTGGACCCGAAGCTGAATACCTTCGGCGTCAAACCTCCGGTGGATGCGATTCGCGAATTTGAAGTACTGACCAGCTCATATGATGCTTCGCTGGGCCGCAGCGCGGGCGCGCAGGTCAACGTCGTGTTGAAATCCGGGACGAATGGCTTTCACGGCACGGGCTACGAATTCCTGCGCAACCAGGTCTTGGATGCTCGCAATTATTTCGCGCCGGTTGATCAACCCGATCCAAAATATCAACGCAACCAGTTTGGCTTCAGCTTTGGCGGTCCTGTCGTCAAAGATCGAACCTTCTTTTTCAGCGATTACGAAGGCACGCGGGCGCGCGAAGGCATTACACGCCTGGCCAATGTGCCGACAGCACGGGAGCGCGTGGGTGACTTTTCGCAACTTCCGCTGGCACAACAGCCGCTCATTCCTGGCACCTTCACGCCGTTTCCCGGCGGCGTCATTCCACAGCAGGCTCTCAACCCAATTGGCTTAAAGATCGCGGCGCTCTATCCGCTGCCGAACCGCAATGTGCCGGGACAGAACTACGCAGCTTCGCCGGTGCAGCGCGACCGCAACGATCTATTGGACGTGCGCATTGATCACAAACTCAGCGACAAGTCGCAATTTGCCGCGCGTTACAGTTTCACGGATCGCACTCTGTTTGAGCCTTATTCGGGCGTGACACAAGTTTTCGTTCCCGGCTACGGCAATACGGTTCTCAGACGCGGCCAGAACCTGATGCTGAATTACAGCAGCTTTTCATCCCGCCTGGCCAACGATGTGCGCGTGGCCTTCAGCCGCATTGGCAATCAAGTGCTGACCGAAAACGCTGGCCGCAGCATCAACCAACAAGTCGGATTGCCGGAGCTATCGTCCAACCCGCGCGATTTCGGTTTAAGTTTCATCCGGGTCACGGGCTTTTCGCCGCTGGGCCAGGAATACAACAACCCGCAGAACAGCGCGACCAACGTCTTTCAAATTGTGGATACGGCGACGTACGCGCGCGGTGCGCATCTGTTGAAGTTCGGCTTCGATTTTCGATACATGCAGCAAAACGCCTTCCGCGATGTGCAATCGCGCGGCCTGTTCATTTTTCCCGGACAGGTAGCTTTCACTTTGCCGGACGGAACGCCAACGGTCTTTCCGTTTATCACGGGCAACCCGTTGGCAAATTTGTTATTTGGATTGCCGCTGGTATCGGGCGGCGCAAAATTGGATAACGCACAGCACCTGCGCACCGGAAGCTACAACTTCTTTGCCAATGACAGCTATCGCATTACACCACGGCTGACGTTGTCGGCGGGCTTGCGCTACGAATACAACTCGCCGCCGGTGGACACCAAAGACCGCGCTAATATCTATGATCCGGCGACGGGGAAACTGGTACAGGTTGGCACCGGCAACATTCCGCGCGGCGGTTATGAAGCGGACAAGAACAACCTTGCTCCGCGCATTGGACTGGCTTGGTCGGTGGGCAAAGAGGATAAAACGGTGGTGCGCGCTGGCTACGGCGTTTATTACGACCAATCGCCGCTGGCACCGGGCGAAGGCCTGTATTTCAACGCGCCCTACTTCGATTTCCGGTTTTACTTTCAATCACAGCAAGCGCCGTTGACGCTTTACAACCCATTCCCCTTCAACACGCCAGGGCAATCCGCGCCGTCGGCTTTCGCCTACGACCGCAACCTGCGCACATCGTACACACAGCATTGGAATTTAAGCGTGCAGCAGCAACTCGGCAGCAGCACCGTGGCGGAACTGGCTTATGTCGGATCGAAGGGCACGAAGCTGCTGGCCTCGCGCGATATCAATCAACCTGCGGCGCGCCCACAACAGCCGAATCTGCCACGCAATCCACTCTTTGGCGAAATCACGCAACAGGAGAGCAGTTCTGCTTCCAATTACCACAGCTTACAGGCACGAATTCAACAGCGCCTGGCGTTTGGACTGTCACTGCTGGGGGCGTATACCTTTGGAAAATCCATTGATAATGCGTCGGGAGTTTTTTCCAGCACGGGCGATCCGAACTATCCGCAGAATAGCTTTAACCTTGCGGCGGAACGTGGGCGTTCGGGATTCGATGTGAGACAGCGATTTTCATTAAGCTATTCCTACGATCTGCCTTTTGGGAAAGGAAAGAGCTTTTTGAGTGATGCAGGATTGGCAACGACGTTACTTTCAGGCTGGCAAACATACGGCGTGATTACCCTGCAAACTGGGCGGCCATTTACGGTTGCGTTATTGCCTGAATTCGATAACAGCAACACCGGCATCTCGAATCTGGGCTTCCTTGGTAACGACCGGCCGAATCTGGTCGGCCAAGCCCGGTTGGACAATCCGACGCCGGAGCGATGGTTTAACACGGCGGCTTTCGCCTTTCCGCTATTCGGCAACTTTGGCAATTCCGGGCGTAATATTCTGGATGGGCCTAGCTTCAAGAACATCAACTTCTCGCTGGTTAAGAACACTGCTATCAAAGAGAGGCTGACGGTGCAATTCCGCACGGAGTTGTTCAATCTGTTCAACCACCCGAACTTTGGCTTGCCGGATAACTTTGCCGGTTCGCCGTCGTTTGGCAGAGTACTTTCGGCTGAAAGCCCTCGGCGAATTCAATTCGGACTGAAGCTACTGTTTTAAGCAGCAAGCAAATATAAAAAGTAACCG
>JBDSAM010000349.1:0-6502 GCA_039922135.1 Blastocatellia bacterium | reverse complement strand
TCGTCACGGTCGGCACATCGCGCCAATCCAAGCGCCCTGCGATCTGTTCTTCAGTCACGACTGGCGAGACCGCTTCGGCTTCGGCCAGAACTTCGGGTGGGAAAATGTGTGGCAGGTCGTGTTTGTGAATCACGACGTTAATATCCATGCCCGGCTCCGCACTGGACGCGCCAAGCTTTTCGATAATCCTGCCCGCCGGTTTGCTGTAATGCGGCTGCCCGCTGCGTTTGGTAGAGCCGCTGGGATAGCCTGTGACTTCGGCTAGCACGACCCAGCCGTCTTCCAGTTCCGCGGCTTCACCGCCGCCAACTTCAATATCGAAGGGAAATTTTTCGTCCAGCGATTCGACCCATGATTCACGGAAGCCGTGATGCAACCGGCCAATGATGCGCAGTTGCCCGCGCTTCAGGATCATCTCGACTCTGGCTTCGCGATCATTCCCACCGGCGCCTTTGCTAAAAGCAGTACGCCCCAAACTGACCACCACGCGGTCGCCATCAAACGCTCCGTTCAAATCTTCAGTGGCCACGCGAATGCGGCCACGAGCGCGTTCGTAATCTTCGTCGGGAATAAAGTGAATCGTTTTGCGGCGGCGCTGGCGAATGACGCCCATCAGCGCGCGGTTGGAATCGGCCCAGCGAAACTGTTGGCCGTGGCGGCGTACCAGCCCAACGCCCTGCAATTGGCTGAGCAATTGCGCAAGGGCTTTCTGCCCGTTGCGATTGAGTTCCAGCAAGTCGCCAAGGTCGCCTACGGACAAGCCATCTTCATCTTCGCGAATCGCGTTAATTACGGCATCAATGTCGAATATGGAGGCAGTCTGATTCGCCTGATTGCTATGTTTGATCTGCTTTTTGTGACTCATCGTTTATACAATATCACGCCACACTACCGCGCACCGCCAGCAAGTGGACAAGCTTGCCATTGCTGGTTAAACCAAATATAAAATCACCGTCGTTCATTTATCTCCATAGTAATTACAACTCTTCAAATGGGAATCTTCGAGTATGGCTTACCGGATCAAAATCGCAATTTGTCTCGCCGCCCTTGCAGGCCTGCTGGTAATCTCTTCACGCAGCATATTGCCAGCGGCGAAGGCACAACAAAGCAAGGTGGATTTTAACCGCGACATTGAACCGATCTTTGCCGCCAACTGTTATCAATGCCACAGCGCAAAGAAGGCTTCGTCGCAATTGCGGCTGGACGCAAAGACGGCAGCGATGAAAGGCGGGCTGTCCGGCGCGGTGATCGTTCCTGGTAACAGCAAAGATTCGCGCCTGGTGCATCGCATTCTGGGATTGAACGATGAAGCGAGAATGCCGATGGGCGGCCAGTTGAAGCCGGAACAAATTGAACTAATCAAACGCTGGATTGATGAAGGCGTGGTTTGGCCCGATCAATCTCAAATTTCAAATCTCAAATCCGCAATCCCACGGCATTGGGCGTTCGTCGCACCGACTCGCGCAGCATTGCCTGAAGTAAAAACTCCGGCTTGGACGCGGACGCCGGTTGATCGTTTCATCCTGGCCGAGATCGAAAAGAATGGCTTGAGGCCTTCGCCCGAAGCCTCGAAAGAAAAGTTGATTCGCCGACTGAGTCTGGATTTGACAGGATTGCCGCCAACGCTCGCGGAGCTTGACCGGTTTCTGGTGGACACATCGCCGCAGGCGTATGAAAAGCTGGTGGATCGTTTATTGGCTTCGCCGCATTACGGCGAACGCTGGGGCCGCTGGTGGCTGGACGTGGCGCGTTACGCCGACACGAACGGATTTGAGAAAGACCTGCCACGTTCGATCTGGCCCTACCGCGATTGGGTCATCAAAGCCTTTAACGAAGACAAGAAATTCGACCAGTTTACAATCGAGCAACTGGCGGGCGATTTGTTGCCCAACTCGACTCTGGATCAACGCGTCGCCACGGGCTTCCTGCGCAACTCAATGCTCAATCAGGAAGGCGGCGTTGATCCCGAACAGTTCCGCGTCGAAGGTTTGATTGATCGCGTGGACGCCGTCGGCAAAGCGTTCCTGGGTCTGACCATCAACTGCGCGCAATGCCACAACCACAAGTTTGATCCGATTGCGCAGAAAGAATACTTCCAGTTTTATGCCTTCCTAAACAATGACGATGAACCCGAAATCGAAGTCCCCGATGCGAAACTGACGAAGAAGCGTGAAGAGATTTTGTCGAAGATCGCGAAGATTGAAAACGATTTGATGGCCAAACAGCCTGATCTGCCCAAGCAAGTGACCATGTGGGAACAGAGCGTCCGGTACAACGAAAGCCAGTGGACACCGCTGACCGACGCAGACATCTTCGCCGCATTCGGCGTGAAGTTCGACAAACTGGAAGATGGTTCGTTTATTGCCAAGGGTGACAATTCCACCAGCAACAACTACAAAATTACGGCGCGAACCAAGCTGAAAAATATCACCGGCTTCCGCATTGAATTCCTGTCGGACCCGAACCTGCCGCGCAGCGGCCCGGGACGCTCTTCGATTGACGGCGGTTTTTATGTAACGGAGTTCATCGTGGACGCCGCCCCCATGGGTGCGTCTGGGACGGCGGTGAAGATCGCGCTGGCCAATGCCACGGCAGATTTTGAACGGGCGGAGTTTCCCGTCAGGAATGTAATTGACGGCGACCTAAAAACGCACTGGTCAAGTGATGCCGGACCGGGTCGGCGCAATCAATCGCGCAAGATGGTTTTCGCCGCACGGCAGCCTGCGGGATACGACGGCGGGACAATCTTCAACTTCCAGTTGATGCAGAAGTCTGACGATTCGATCAAACCCGGCGGCGTCATGCCGAACATCGGGCGCTTCCGGATCTCGGTCACGACGGCGAACGATCCCAAGGCTGATCCGCTGCCAGCCAACGTGCGTCAAATCTTGGCCACGCCCAGCGCCCAGCGCACCAAGGCGCAACAGCGCGAAGTCTTCAGCGTCTACCGAACGAAGGTCGCCGAGTTTTCTGAGGCCAACAAACAAATTGACGAAGCGATGAAGGAGTGGCCTTACGGAGCGACGACAATGGCGCTGGCCAAGCGCGGCGTTCCACGCGAAACACACATCTTCAAGCGCGGCGATTGGAAGCGGCCCGGCGACGCAGTCACGCCCGGCACGCCCGCGGTTTTGCACGCCTTTCCGAAAGACGCACCGCCGAACCGTCTGGGTTTGGCTGAATGGGTCGTGGACAAGAACAATCCATTGACTGCGCGCGTCATCGTCAATCGCATCTGGCAACAATATTTCGGCGAAGGGTTAATTGTGACGCCGGAAGATTTCGGCGCGCGATGCGAACGATCATCCCATCCTGAACTGCTGGATTGGCTGGCCCGCGAATTCATGGAAAGCGGATGGAGCATTAAGCACATTCACCGATTGATCGTGAATTCGGCAACGTACCGGCAATCATCAAACGTCACGCCGAAACTTCAAGAAGCTGACCCGACCAATCGCTGGCTGGCGCGTGCCCCGCGCCAACGTGTGGAATCCGAAACCATTCGCGACATTGCGCTGGCAGCCAGCGGATTGTTAAGCCAGAAAATCGGCGGGCCGTCGGTGTATCCCCCGATCCCCGAAGGCGTACTCGGTCTGGGCTACGGCGCGCAGATGCCCTGGCCGACTTCAACTGGCGAAGACCGTTACCGTCGCGCAATGTACACATTCTGGAAACGCAGCGTGCCCTACCCTTCGATGCTAATCTTCGATCAACCGAACGGCGATTCCTCCTGCACGCGCCGCATTAAATCGAATACGCCCTTGCAGGCGCTGACCACGCTCAACGACCAGATGTTTATGGAGATCGCCCAAGGACTGGCGCTACGCGTATTCAAAGAAGGCGGTGCAAATGATGCCAAAAAAATGGTCTATGCCTTCCGGCTTTGCGCGGGGCGCAAGCCCGATGAATTTGAATTGAAACGATTGTTGGCTCTGCTGGCCGATCAGCAGGCATATTTCGACGGGCGCACAGCAGCCGCCGTCTATGTCTCATCCGCCGATCTGAGCAAGCTGCCAGAAGACGTTGATCTGCATAAACTGGCCCCGTGGACGATGGTCGCGCGCGTGCTGCTGAATCTGGACGAGACAATCACGAAGGAGTGAAATTGCTGGTTGAATTGGCAGGCAAGCTCTGGCGTAGATTGCCGAAATCAATGCGGCGATTAGGCGTGTGGCTGAAAGAAACAAGTTTTACCGTGACAGCCGGGGCAGTTGTAACGGATGAACGTGGCCGCGTTTTATTACTTCGCCACCGCTTCCGTCCCGGTGGCGGCTGGGGTATTCCCGGTGGTTTTTTGAAATCAGGTGAGCACCCCGAGGAAGCAATTCGCCGCGAGCTGCGCGAAGAGATTGGGCTGGAAGTTGCGGCCGTCGAGTTCGCCTTTATCCGCACGTTGCAAGCGTACAACCAAGTCGAAGTCATCTTTCACTGTAGCCCACAAGGCAAGTTTTCTCCGCAAAACCACGAAGTCAGCCGCGCCGAATGGTTCGCCCTGGATTCGCTGCCGAAAGGCTTAACCGACGATCAGTGCGAGTTGATAAACAAAGCAACTTCGATCAAAAACTGAACCCTGAGGCCCGACTATGTTTATTCATTCCGTCTACTTTTGGCTGAAACCCGAATTGACCGAAGTCCAGCGCGCCGTGTTTTGGACCGGCGTCTATTCGTTGACCACCATTCCGAGCGTCCGGCAAGGGTATGTCGGCAAACCGGCATCAACCGACCGGCCAATCATTGACCGTTCGTATTCCTGTTCGCTGCTGATCATTTGCGACGATGACGCTGGACAGGAGGCTTATCAAGTTGACCCCATCCACGATAAGTTCAGGCAAGAATGCGGTGAGTTCTGGACGAAGGTGCAGATTTATGACGCGGTGACCGAAGAAGTTATTGGCTAGTTTGTGAGCCAGGCCAGACATCGCTTCGGGATCAATATGCCGAAGCGATGTCTGCCCGGTTTGAATTACAGCATCGCGCGAATCTTACTGAGCAGGCCGATCATTAGGCCGAAGCCCAACAGGCTCAAACAGCCTTTCCCTTGCGGATTTCCCGTGGCGGGGAAAGGGTCGCTGCTTTTGTTGGTCACAGCCAGCGCGGGCGCCTGCGTAACCAACACGCCGTTGGCCTGATTGGTTACCAGCACCGTGTAGCGAAAGACCTTGCCGACTTTGTCTTTGCTCGGAAGCCCGGACAAACTGGAACCACCCTTGCCTGTACGGAAACTTTCCCCGCGAAACGGACTTGCCCCAGGAGCAAAGCGAATTTCCAACTCTCCCGCTTCTGACTTCCATTCAATCTCTTCTTTCGCTTCCAGGCTGACGGTCTGATTTTCAGGCTCTGTCACCAATCTTCCCCCAATAACTCTGATCGTTATTAGCTTTTGATTTATCTCTCTGATGGGCACAGGCCGGCGCGGATATTTTTGTTCCATTCTCGATCTCCTTTTGTAGAAGTTAAATCGTAATTTGATTTGCTCGAATGCAACTTAGTCGTTGGTTCGCTTCCTTAGACGCTGCCTTCTGATGTTAGGGTCCAAGGTATGAAGCTCTCCATCTAAATCTGTCAGATTGATTGTGTATTTGAAATCTTTTTCTTCCACCTCAGTCTCGCCGTCAAAGTCCTTGGGAAGGGGAAGAAGCTCTTCAGGGAAAATTGCGCCGTTTTCATTGAAGTCCGGGCTTCCCCCTTCAGTCGTGAAGGTATCTGTAGCAAAGGGAGTATTTTCGATGATGCCCAATCCAGGTTCTTCGGGAGAAGGTAGCAGGTTGTTATTTGACGGCACATTCGATCCAAAAAGTATTTGGAGCTTTCTGCCGACAAATGACCAGCGAACCCTGTCGCCTTCTTCAACATTGATAACAATTGGTTCCGGGGCATCGTTAAAGCTCCCATCGGCCTCTTTAATCAAAACCCTCACTTGGTTATTTTCGAATCTTACTAACAGGTCATTCAAAACTCCCATTGCTGCTCCTTTCAAGTGTTCTTGAGAATTGTCCCAACGATTAAGTCGAGAGTGGATTTATCCGTTCTTGCGACCTGCAAGAATTATCTTTTTGAATGCTGGGTCATAAATAAGGTCTCCTAGCTCTGGTGATTGCTCTAATTCGCCAGCCGGGTATCCACTGGCTAATGCCTTACGTAGCATCTCAAAGGATTTTGCGCGTGCTGAAAAATACTCTTTGTTATCTCCCTGCCGGTTGGCATGTGCGCCGATCAAGTAATAGGTAATAACACCACGAACGTAGCAGCTTGAATCACAGCCCTGTTCCAACATTGCTTGTGCGATGTTTTTTAATGCATCGTCAGTATGCCCTATTTTTACTTGCCATTCCGCAGCAAGAGACCGCAAATAAGTCAGACTGGAATCCGCTTCCAGTATTTTATTAGCCAGAAGGATAGCTTCCTCATAAGCCGCTTTTGGTGGTATCTGGCAGTTTAGTGTTTTGCTGCAACCATCCGCTAAAAAACCCCAGGCCTTAGGTAACCGCGGGGCGAGTAATCG
>JBDSAM010000348.1:0-7875 GCA_039922135.1 Blastocatellia bacterium | reverse complement strand
GGAATGTCACGCCGTTCTGCCCATTGCCGGAGATGACGTTGCCCGCGTTGCTGGCCGCTCCGCCGACAGTGTTGTTGGACGTGCTCTGAATGCGCACGCCGCTCAGATCGTTGGGTAGGGCTGCCGTGCCCGCCGCGTTCAATCCGATATAATTGCCCTGCACCAGATTGTTGACGGACGTTGCATCCTGCAACTGCACGCCGTCATTGTTATTTCCTGAAATCACATTGCCCGCGCCGGCTGTCGTCCCGCCCAGGGTATTGCCGTTGGCTGCATTGAAAATCCGCACGCCAAACAGAGTGTTCCCCACATCCATCGTGCCGGTGATATCCGTGCCAATGAAATTACCTAGAATTTGATTGCCTGCTGCGCCGTCGCTGAGCACCACCCCGCCGCTTTGATCGCTGCCGTTGCCGGAGATGATGTTGCGCGCGCCAGCGGCGGTTCCCCCGATGATGTTGTTGCTGGCGTTAATATCAACGCCTGCTGCCATATTCCCGATGGCCGCTGTTCCGGCGGCGTTGGTGCCAATTAGATTGCCCTGCACTTGGTTGCCAGTGGCCGTGCCGTCAATTGCCACGCCGCTGCCGTTGTTGCCGGAGATGACATTGCCCGCACCGCTGGCCGTGCCGCCAATTAGATTATTCGACGCAGCCGTAATAAAGACGCCGAAACCATTGTTGGCAATCTTCATGGTGCCCGTGGCATCCAGGCCGATGTAATTTCCCTGCACACGATTGCCGGTGGCCGCCGCACCGCTGATAAAGACGCCACTGTCGCTATTGCCCGAAATGAGATTGCCCGCGCCACTGGCCGTGCCGCCGAGCAGGTTGTTGGGCGAAGCTAGAACCACACCGCCTGAACTGTTGGCAATCGCCGCCATTCCTGAAATGTCGACGCCTACGTAATTGGCCTGAATGGTATTGCCGCCGCTGCCGAGCCCAAGATCGTTGATTCCAAATTGGCCATTGCCGCTGATGATGTTGCGCGCGGCGGCGCTGGTCCCGCCAATGGTGTTGGCAGAAGATGCGCGGATGTTGATCCCATCAAAATTATTGCCGATGGCTGCCGTCCCCGCCAGGTTCGTGCCGATCAGGTTGCCCTGAATTTGCGTGCCGGTGCCAGAGAAAAGGTCAATGCCTATGCCGTTGCCCGAAATGACATTGCCCGCGCCTGACGCCGTGCCGCCGACTATTGTGCCAGTTGTATCACTAACAGCGACGCCGGCGCTGGTATTGGCGACGGCCGCTGTCCCCGCAGAGTTGAGGCCGATGAAGTTGCCCTGCACCGCGTTGCCGGTCGCCGTTGCGCCGAAAATGTTGACGCCGAATCGCGTATGGCCCGAAATAACATTACGCGCGCCATTGGCCGTGCCGCCGATGGTGTTGCCGGGGGCGCTGTCAATGCCGACGCCGTCGGTTGTGCCGCCGATGGCTGCTGTCCCGGCGGCATTCAAACCAATTAGGTTGCCCTGCACTTGGTTGCCGCTTGCGTTCGCGCCGGAGATGAAGACGTTGATAGTGCTGTTACCCGAAATGACATTGCCCGCGCCCGCCGCCGTGCCGCCGATAGTGTTGTTTGCCGCGAAGTCAATCCGCACGCCAGCGCCGCTGTTGGCCTGCGCCGTCGTCCCTGTCGCGTCCACGCCGATCAGAGAGTTCTGAATAGTGTTGCCGCCGTTGGTCTGGATGTGAATGCCATTGGCAGTGAAGCGATTGATTGCCAGGCTGCTGATCGTGCTGCCGCCCGCCGTAATATCCAATCCGTTCGCACCTGCTCCTGCTCCCGCTCCGTTCAATTCAACGCGCGTCGCGCCATTAGTGTTGCCGTTGATCGTTACCGGTTCGGTGATCGTCGGCAGCGCACTCGTCAAGTTGATCGTCGGCGTGCCCGCGCCGATATTGAACACAATCATGTCCAACCCCGCTGCGCCCGGCTGGCACGCATCCACCGCCGTGTTCGTATTCGCCGCAATAATCGCTTCGCGCAGCGTGCAATTGCCGTTGACCACAGCATCATCCGCAGTCGTGTTGACTATGATGGTGGCGAAAAAAGGCGTCGCCCAGCGTGATGTAGCCAGCATCTCTACGAAACTCTGCGGTTCAAAAACTCTGCGCAGATCCGGTTCTTCACGCTGACGCAAGATGAGCATCCGATTGGATTGTGCCGCTGCCGCTGCCTGTTTGCGATTAATCCACGATGACAAACCTGTGCATAACACACACAGAAACATAAACCAGACGATGCTGCGTGAACCTTTGAGCCGAACCAAGCTCAGCCAGGAATCAGACCCGGAATAAAACATGTAGATACCATTCCTAAATTGAAGTTCGCTGTGAACAGAAGAAAACTGATTTGAAGCGTGAAGAGGGAATTTCAGCGTGAGGCATACTTGTGAGGCTGAATTCCCGCCAATGCCAGCGGGATTCTAGTGAAGTTCAGGAGGGTGGTCAACGCGATTTTTTGCCGCCAAGTCCTCGCCAATTGACGGTATAGTGAAGGATCATGCGGAGAACGGCCCACGCATACTGACAGTCTGTGGTAAGTCTTTTTCTTAAAATCTATAGCTTAGCTCTCCAGCTTGAAGGTTAAAGCTTGGAGGATTGCTACGGCATTGACGTGTACCGATGCTTCAAAACAATCAATTGGCGCGGCACTCTCTGCCCCTCGCCAGTTCGATGCGATCCTCGCATTTATTGGACAAGCTCGCGGTAACGCTGCGCGAATCTTTCTGCCATCCACCGGCAAACCTCCCACAAATCCGTGACGGGCTGTCGCGTGTGTGGCAGCGTAGGCATGTAATTGGGCGGGCCGAACTCCGGGTTGAAGGTGAAATAGCCTGCTCCGGCTTTTAGCCGCGCGCGCACAATTTCATCCCACCATGCTTCGTGCGCGGCGATTTGCGGCTGCCATTCGGGGGCGCGTGGGTCATTTACTTGCGGCCCTTCTTCGTGACCGATGCGGCCATGCAAGTGGCGCGCGCGCGAAATACACAAAGTCATGTCTTCCGCTTGATCTTCCAGCAGACTTTCGCAAACATTCACGAAATGGCTGAAGTCGGCGTTGATGTACAGTTCCGGAAATTCGCGCAGCAAGCTGGCCGTTGCCGATGGGGTAAACATTGGGCGTCCGCGATGCGTCTCGTGATTGACCGTCGGGCCGATTCGCCGTTCGACTTCCAACGCTTCCGAAAAGAACTGTTTCTGAAGCTCAAAGGGCCACCAGTCCTTACCGCCGTGAACAGTAATTTGCAATGGTTCGATGGCGCGCGCTGCTTCGATCTTTTCGCGAAAAGAAATGAAATGATCCGGCGGTTCAGTAATCACCATGGCAATGAATTCGAGATGATGTTCGCGCAGCAGGCTAGTGAATTCCGGCAGTTGGTCGGCGGCGGGCACTTGCGCTTCGACAGCGACATAGCCGGCATCGGCGATGCGTCTGATCTTCTCTGCCAATGTTCCTTCCATTCCCCACAGGCTTTTGACCAATTTCAGTTTCATTTTTTCTCAACAGGCGACGTTGTTGGCTTCGCCGCCCCAGATGGCAAGGCGTTCTTCGGCGATAATCTTAGCGGCATTGGCAGCGTGGTAATGGAATTGCAGGGCACGGCGTCGCGTTGCGGTAATGTTGCTTGGGGTCCCGTGTGGCAAATAACTGTCGAAGATCATACATCCGCCCGGTGGCAGGGGGACGGCCACACGCTCCGCCTGCAAGCCGTCCATCTGCGCGTCGCAAATCTGCAAGTCGCGAATTTGGAAATGAAAGAATCGTTCGCGATGATGCCAGCCGGGCATCACGCGCATGCAGCCGTTTTCAATGCCAGCGGCGTCCAGCGCAATCCAGACGCCGACGACTTTCGTTTCCGGCGTTAATTCAAAATAGGCGTGATCCTGATGCCAGGGCTTCTCGCGGCCATCGGGCGGTTTGATCAAGGCCATGTCCTGAAACATCCGGCCTTCCGCGCCCAGCAGTCGCCTGACCAGCGTCAACAGCTTCGGATGATGCGCGATGGCGTTTGTGCGCGGCTCATAATCCACGAAGTACAGCAGCCGCCGCACGGCATCCATCCGTTCTTCAAAATTCAACGAATCCAACCTGCCTTGCACGTCGGCGCGAAATTGTATGTTTTGAAATTCCGGCACGCGTCCGGCGACCAAGTCGGCCAGACCAGCAAGCGCGGATTGAATCTCAATCGGCGAAAAGGCATTTCGGATGGCAAGAAAACCTTGATCGTGATAGCGCAAGATGTCGGCATCGGTAATAGCATCAAAGCCGTCAATGGTGTCGGCGATGGCAGCGTAATTATACAAATCCGGCGCATGCCGCGGGACTTCACTGTCAAAACTGATGGCATTGGGAACAGGCATAGCGTGGCTTTCAGTCAAAATATATCGGGCAATCAAAAGGTGTCGGGTTTTTCCAGCGACTGCTGAGTGAACAAATCTTCTTTCAAGCCAGTGTTGAACTTGATCTCATCCATCACCAACACGGTCTTGGTGCCTTCGATTGGCGAACTCATCTCGATGCGTTTAGCCACCCATATGTTGGAAATTTTCACCAGATCGCTGGCTTTCAGTACGCGCAGGCGTTGACCGTTCTTGTCATACATTTCGACCAGCACCGAATAGGGCACGTCCACCGGCACCCATATATAGAGGTAGGCGTATTGCGACTTGTCCGCTGATACGGCGCGCGCTTCGATCTTGTAGGTCTTGTGCCCATCAACTACCTCACCTTCGCCTAGCAGCTTATAGCTGTAATCGTCCAGCACGCGCTCGGCCATGTCTTCGTTGGTGAAGTCTGTGCCGATGAAGCGTTGGCGGCGTTCCTGCGCGGCGATGCGGCGGACGCGCTGGATGGCCGGCGTGTACATCCACTGGCGGTCGGTTTGATTGCTTTCGTTGATCGAAAGCAGCCCGACGCCGCGAACTTCGGCAGGCTCAGTAAAGCGTATGAGCGTTTTGCTGTTGCCCAATCCACCCAGTTTGCGCAGGATGAACTTCTTGCTGCGAACCGTGCCCTTTTTGTCAGACACGTCCATCCGCGCGCGCCAAGTGGTGTCGCGGCTAGTGTCCTGCTTATAGACGCCTTCCATCACCTTTCGCGCATCCTGGGCCTGCACGGCAATCGCCAAACAGATAATTACTAGAATGGCGCGCAAAGACCTTAAGCCAGGCCTTGTCAGTTCATAAATTTTCGCCCTCATTCTTCTCATTTTGTCTTTATCTCTTGGCATTGTCTTGATTGGCAAAAGTTTTATCCAGGCGGCAATCAGAATTGCGTTGAATGTCAATCAGTCGCGCCGCCAACAAAACAAGCGGAAGAGTGAGGCACTGCTTCCGCTTGTCGAAATTCCGAGTTGCTTTGGTTGAAGGGCGGAATTAGTTGTTCGGCTTTTTATCAGGCGTGACAGCGTCTTTGATGGCATGGCCTGTCTTCTTCGCGCCTTTCTTGATGGCACTGCCTACATCTTCAGCTTTGTCAGCGGTCACGCTAGCGGCCTTCTTCGTGCCGTGCTTAATGGCAGAGCCAACGTCTTCGGCTTTATCCGCTGTCTCGCTGGCGGCCTTCTTGGTGCCCTTCTTAACTGCGTCGCCCACGTCTTCGGCCTTGTCGGCGGCTTCAATCGCGCCAGCTTTGGTCTTTCGCGCAGCCGTTGCCAGTGCGTCGCCGGTGGCATTCATAGATTTTTCGATCCAGTTTTCGTCGGTCACGTCCACGTCCGTGGAGTCATCACGATATGTGACGCGGGCCGTGCGCGCACCCGTGGATGGCGTATCGCGCGTGACTTTGGCCACGCGCCCACTCTTGAACGTGCGGACTTCAGATTTGGATCCGTCGGAATACATGGTCACGACCGTCGTTGAACCGTCTTTGTTTTCGATGGTCTTAGTGTCAGTGACGCTGCGGATAATAGCCAACGGCGTATTTGTCGGCGCGACCGTGGCAATCGGCGTGGCCGTCGTTGATGGCGCCGGAGTGCTGGTTGAATCACCCTGGCAAGCGCCGAGCAGCAGCGCGGCCGCGAAGAGCGAACTGGACATAAAAGCTTTCTGCATTTGATCCTCCTCAAAAAATCGTTGTTGATCGCAAACCAGTCTTCGTGGGCTATCCACTGGTAACCACTTCGAAGCGGCATGAATTATCTGGGTGCAGTATGTTTGGGATAAGCAGATCGTAGCATTCGTGCGCGTAGGCCAGCAAATCGCACTCCAGGATCTGCTCATTTTAAATTTTAGAAAGCGGCTTTTCTGCCCAATGCCCTGCGCCATGCGCGGCGCGGCTTTCGATTTGTGCCGTGAACAGAACGTCGAGGGCGAAACATTTTCGGTTTCATTCAAACCACCGTGCAACACCTGGTCTAGGGGCCACACCCTCAAAGGGATCTATAAAGAGCGATGGCGGGCCGTGATGAACAAGGTGTGAATGTCCATCACGGCCGATCCCACACTTCGGTGAGGGCAACCCTTTACTGACACGGGGGCGGGAAGATGGGGATGGTCACGGTTGCTTCAGTCGTCAGCGTCAGCTTGTGCAGGTTGTGTCCCTGATTGAAGGAGGCTGCGCTGGTTGATGCGTTCGGGTTGAAGCGGATTGCCGCGCCGATGATGCCCACGTTATTCGACTGCGAGTAAAGCTTCATCCAGCCTGTGCGGCCAGCCCGGATGAGCTGTTCGAAGCGCGGCGTCGTGCGCGGGAAGTTGTTCGACAGCGAATTGCGTAGCTGGCAACCGCCCGTGACCTGGAAGCTGACTCCTATTTCCGAATCGTCGTACAGCAGCCCGAAGAGTGTTCCCAATGTCGAGGCGCCGGTGCCCAGATCGCCGCCGATCCGATCCACGATCAGCAACGTGTCGTTCCCATCCGCCTTGCTGCCGATGTTGTCTGCAGCCAGCACTCGCGGCAGCGCGTTGTAGATCACCCCGTCGAAGTTGAGCGTCAGCGTGCCGCTGCCCAGCGTACACGGCACATTGAGCAGACCCGGCAGCGCAGAGATTGCCTCCGCTCCCAGGTTGGCCTGATGACCGGACGCGAACTTGACGTATTCATCGCCTATCAATTGATTGAAGATGATCGGACAGCCTTCGCCATTGACCGCCACCGCCACAATGTAGCCCGTCGTCCCCGGATCAACATCCGAAGCCAGGAAGCTGGTCGTTTGCTGCGCCGTCAGACAAAGAAAGCTGTCGGAGACGGAACACGACGAGCCATCCACGAAGAACAGATGCACGGCCACGCTGCGCGTCGGATCGGTGTTGGTGATGGCGATGCGTGTGTTCTGTGTATTGCCTGTGACCGCATCAGACGTATAGACGGGGAAGATCAGGATCGAGCCTGGCTTCTGGTCGTTGATCTGAGACGGGGCAGGGAACGGATTGCCCACCACGGCCTGGCCATTTTCGACAACTGTCGGATCGGTCGCGGTGTTGTTGACGGCGTTCGAATCGCCGGGCGTTGAAACCGTTGCCGTATTGATGACTGAGGGGAAAGCCACACTAGTCACAAAGACCCGGAGCGTGAACTCACTGCTGCCGCCCGAGGGGATGGGGCCGGGGTTGGTGCAAGTCACAGCCTGGCCCACCGCGTTGCACGCCCAATCAGGCCCCGCCGTCGAAACGAAGACCAAGCCGTTTGGTAGTGTCTCCGTCACCGTAACCGCACCGATCGTCGCCACGGGGCCGACATTGCGGACGCGCAGCGTGTAGTTGGCCTGTTGGCCGACCTGGAAGTTCCCAGTATGCGTCTTGCTGATCGCCAGATCGGGGCCTTGGCCGATGATGATAATCACGGGCGGCGTGGTGTTATTGTCCGTGTTCGGATCGGTCACGCCCGCGGGCGGTGTGACGCTGGCAATGTTCTCAATGATACCCGTCG
>JBDSAM010000347.1:0-6055 GCA_039922135.1 Blastocatellia bacterium | reverse complement strand
TTAGAGGGTTATCGAGCGTTGGGATAGGCCTGCATCGCGCTGCGGCATTTTTCGCCAATGACTAATACGCAATGGCCAATGGTTTAACTTGATGCCGCGTTAAGCTGCTTCACCTTGATGAATCAGTTGCAAATGAAATAGACGGTTTCTAGCCTTCTTGATCTGGCGGCCTACTTGCGAAAGCAGGTCGGCGAATAGATCAATTCCCATTGCTTCTGAAGTTTCTACGCGCAATTTCAGTTTATAGAGTTCCGCTGAAGTAGCATCTTCAATGCCGGATTCGATCTTGGCGATGCGCTGTTTGGCTTCAGCGATGCGGCGCAGCAACAAGATCATTTCGGTGGACATTGCGCCATCCGCCTCGACCGCTTCCAGGCTTTCTCCGGCTTCCAGCAGTTCCTGCAACCGGTCTTCCGCGCCCGATTCATACGCGCGGTTGACCTCGACCATCAATTGATGACGATGCTGGCGCTCCTGCGGACACGAAACCAAATCAGGGTGAAGTTTGCGCGCGACCTCGCGATACAGTTTTTTGAGCTTGTCCGAATGAAAACGATTCTGGCCACAACCGATCTCATCATCGGCCAGCGAATCGCCGTCGTAATTGTTGTCATCTTCGTCGTAGTCCAATCCCTGAATTTTGGCGATCTCTTTTTCGATCTCGGCCAATTCATTGTAACGGCCACCGACAACTCTCAGATAACGGTTCTCAAACGCCGACATCTCGCCGCGCAATTTAGAAGCTTGCGATTCGCGTTCGGCCAATGCAGCGTCAAGCCGCGCCAGTTCTTCGCGGCGTTTATGCAACTCCTGCGCTTCACTCCTGATCAGTTCCGTTGTGCTCATCTTCTAAAACCTGTCCTGCAACTGCTTCAACACCTGGTCGAAGGTTTGATATTCGTGGCACTTGATTCCACGCTGACGGCAATATTCGGCCAGCGAATGTTTGGCAAAGACTTCGTCGGCCACCTCCGCCGCTGCACGATCTGAATACCCGTCGCCGATGAAGATCGTGCGCTCGCCGCGTTTACGCGCCTGGCGCAGCGCCGCCGCTTTGTCGTGGCCGTCCGGGGTTTTGTCACGAAAGACGCATTGCCAGCCTCTCTGCTCGTCCGGCTCCAATGTGTTCGCCAGAATTTCCAGATGCGGAAATTCTTCTTTAGTGACGAATAAATCAATCAACTGATGGAAGCCCGCGCTCAAAATGGTCAATGGAATCTGTTTCTCTTCACACCAACGCGCAAACGGCCTGAAGCCCGAATCCACCTGCACCTGCTCGCGCAATAACTTTTCGGCATCGTCAAATGGTTGGCGAATGCTGCGCATTTCCGCCGCGATGCCTTCGCTTAAACTAAGCGTGCCGTCGGTCAGCAACCGGCCAATCGCTTCGACCAGATGCGCGCCGCCGCCCAAGTTCGTCGTCAGAAAAATCAGCGTGTCCTGCTGCGTGATCGTGCCGTCAAAATCTGAAAAGATGTGAAGATTGTTCATCGTTTGCCGGACGGTACAGAACCAGGAATGGTAGCGACTGGGTTGCTTTGGCAAACGCGCCTCAGCAGCACCCGGTCGCTACCGCTCCCGGTTCCGTACCGATGTCAGTTGTCGGTTCTCAACTCAACGCCCGCTGGAGCTTTGAAAATGAATTGCGCGTCATTCACCGGCGCATTCTCGCGCAGGTTGGAGAAGAGAAAATCAGACCGCGCGCCGCCGCTTTCAATCAACGTCAACCGCGCAAGTTGCAGGCTGTCCGGCTCAATTTCAATGACCAATTCTTTAAAGTCCACCGCGCGTTTCGGGACCATGCGCAGCACTTTGTTGCCTGCTCTGACGGGCGATTCCTGCGAAAATTCGATGCGTTTGAAATCGCGCCGCAGATTGCCGCGCCCCAACAGAAAAGCAAACGGCGCGCGCAGGTCGCCAGACTCTTTGACCGCCGAGCGCGAAGCATGCCGCTCCGCTGCGACGTATTCGTACAGCCACTTGCCATCTGACAAAAACAACTTTGCTTCAGGCGCGGTGTAATCCCAGCGCATCTTGCCCGGCTTTTTCAGCAGCAGATGGCCGCTTTCGCGCCGCGACTTCTGCCTCGGTGCGTTGTAGATTTGCGTGAAGTCTGCGGACAGTGAAGAGAGCTTGTTGTATTTAGCCTGCAGCCCGTTAATGAGTTGTTCCAATTCCGCCGTTTGACCGAATGCAGGCAATTGGCAAACGCAGACCAAAAAGAGAAGGAAGAGCTTTTTTAGCATTGAACGCAAGAAAGATTTTTCTGGATTTCGTAAAATGAGGCGGGATTATAGCGATAGCAGTGCGGCTTTTGCGAACGCCACATCATGTCGCAACTTCCCGGATAAACAACTCCTCCAGCGACTCGCGCACCGGGTTGATCGAAACGATCCGGCCATTTGACCGCCGTATGATTTCGAGCAGCCGCGCTATCTCCTGATCGTTTTGCAATCGCACCCGTGCGCCTTCAGGCGTAGGCAAAACGCTGATGGCAAACGCGCGCATTTCAGCTAAGGCATCTTCGCCAACGCCGCTCACCACGGCTTCAATCTCGCTACCGCGCGACTTCAGAATCTCCGACAGTTTGCCAGATTCGATCAGACAGCCACGATTCAGAATGGCCACGCGGTCACACATGGCTTCGACATCGGTCAGGATGTGCGACGAAAAGAAGATCGTCTTGCCTTGCGCGCGCAGGCCGCCGATCAGGTCGCGCACTTCGCGCCGTCCCAGCGGATCCAGCCCCGACATGGGTTCATCCAGAAACAGCATTTCGGGATCGTGGACCAACGCCTGCGCAATCCCCAGCCGTTGCAACATGCCTTTGGAAAATTTGCGCAACGGTTTGTTGGCCGAATCGGCGAGGCCCATTTGGCCAAGCAGTTCGTCTGTACGGCGTGCGGCCTGCGCTTTGGGTACATCGCACAACGCTCCGCAATACAGCAGAAACTCGCGGGCTGTCAGGTAATCGTAAAAGTACGGCTGTTCGGGCAAGTAGCCCACTCGCCGCCGCACCTTCAGATCGTTAATCGTCGCTCCCAAAATTTGCGCCGTGCCTGCCGTGGGCCGGATCAACCCCATCAGAATTTTGAACGTTGTTGTTTTGCCTGCGCCGTTCGGCCCCAGCAGGCCGAACACCTCACCAGCTTCTACCTGCAAGCTGACCTCATCTAGCGCCCGCACGGGCCGTTTGCGCCAGAAGCCGGTGGCGTAATCCTGCGTCAGGTTTTTGAGTTCGATGGCAAGCATCAGTGGTCGGTGATTGGTGGTTGGTGGTCGGCCTGAAATCTCAGGCGTCGCAGTTGCTCTTCGCAAACTTGTTTGACGAAAACATCATCGCTCTTGTCGCGCAATCGCTGAAATATTTGGCGTGCGGTTTCGCGGTCGCCGCCCTTGGCAATCATCATTGCGGCAATCGGCCCCATCCACGCGGGCGCGCCAGTGATCCGGCTGCCCCGCAGGTAAGCGCCTGCCGCCTCCTTGAATTTGCTCTGCCGCCATCTGGCAAAACCCAAATCCTGATACAGCCGCCATTCGTTCGGGTTGTCGCGAATGCCTCGTTCCAGAAAGCGCACCGCTTCCTCTCCCTCTTCTCCAGGCAGGAAAAATCCGCCGAAGCTGTAGGCTGCGACGTGATGCGGATCAAGTTCAGTCACGATCTCCAACATTGGTTTGAGCAAGTGCAATTGCCCGGTGTCAAAGTTGTTGCCTGTTTGCCGTTGCTGGTCGAACTTCGCGCCGAAATAGACGCTGGCGCGCATCCAATAAACATCGGCGAACAGCCCAGTGAAACCGAGGCTGGCACGCCGCAGGGCTTCGGCGGATGGGACGTAGAGCGATTCTTCTTCAGCGATAATTTCGCGCGGTTCGGCGTCCAACCAATGTTGCGCTGCCACGCTGAAGGCAAGTGTCACCAATAACAAGATTGCCCAGGTCAGACTTCTCATTTGAAGTTCCTGCGTTCGAAGATAAGCACCGATGCTGCCAGCAACGCAGCGACATAACACGCAGCATAGATCGTATTGCCGATTAGCCATCGCGCGGGCACTGCCTGCCCGTAGGCCGCTTCGTTGATGAAATTGAAGCTCGCCAGATTCGGCAACAGGTAATAGAGGGCGCGGCAGAGTACCCGCGTCGCTGTATCATTTGCAGTATCCGCAAACAGTTTCAGATCAGGACTCCAACGCCCGATCAGAAAGATCAGCAGCGTGAAGAGCGCCGACAGCGCAGGCGATGAGAAACACGAAAACAACAACGCCACCGCTGTGATGACGGCCAGTTCCAGAAAGATCAGATACGCTGCTGGCCACAGCTTCCATTGCATCGCATTGAATCCGCCTTTGACGTAGATCAATGCCAGTGCGACCGTCGCCGCCATCGCCGCCGTATTGACCGCCAGCGTCAAACACAGTCCCAGATATTTGCCCAGCAGGAATTCGGCGCGGCGAACCGGTTTGGAGAGGATGATGGCAATGGTGCGCTTTTCGATCTCTTTGGAAACCAGCCCGATGCCAATAAAGATCGCAATCAGCAGGCCGAAGACAGAGGTCGCCGACAATCCCACATCAACGATGATCTTGGCTTCCTGTCCAACGGCGATGCGTCCCATCACCACAGCCGCGACGACAATCAGCGAAACAAACAACACCAGGTTGTACAGTACGCGGTCGCGCACCGATTCGCGGAATGTATTTATGGCGATGGCGATGATCTTCAAAGCTTAACTTTCATCTCCCACGAAGCCACATGAAGATTCACGAAGCATTCTGATTCCAATCTTCGTGCAACTTCGTGTCTCTTCGTGGATGGTTCTTATTTTTTCTGCGCCAGCAGGTAATACAACAGATCAACGGCGGGCGGCGCGATGCCAAGCTGGCGAATCATGCCGACGATCTGACCGCGATGCAGCGTGGCGTGGTTGACGACGTGCTGCATCTGCGCGATCAGGGGCAAGTTGAACGGCTCGCCTTTGATGTTGCGGTAGCTCAATTCAGCGTGCAGCGCGTCTTCAGTCATGGCTTCAAGCATGCCCCGGCGTCCTGCCGCGATCTCTGCCCAGCGCGCGCGTAATGCAGTCAGGTCAGCAAACGTCTTGTCATTCCAAATCTCCGATGGCGATGTGCCTTGCCAGCGCGACAGCCAGACCCATTCTGCGCCCGCCATATGCGCCAGCGTGCCCAGGATCGAGCCATGACTGATCTTGAAATCGTGGCGGAGCTGTTCGTCAGTTAGTCTCTCTGCCGCGTCCAGCGCCAGGGCGTTGGCGTAATCGGTGTAATCGAAAAGGGTGCGAATATCGTCGAGGTTCATTTGTCATCCTTATGGTTTGGCTTACCTATTGACTTGATTGGAAAGTGCGCAGGCAATCTGTCCGGCGATGCGCGCGTTGTTTTTGAGCAGGGCGATATTCGCGCGCAAGGCGCGCCCTTCAGTGCGCGCGGCGATGCGCGAAAGCAGAAACGGCGTGACGGACTTGCCGCTGATGCCTGCTGCGGCTGCTGCACTCAAAGCTTCTTCAATTTCATCCTTGACCTCATCCGCTGGAACTTCGTCTTCGGCAGGGACAGGCGCGACGACTAATACAGACGTTGAAAAGCCCAACTGCCAATGCTTCGCGGCAATCGCGGCAACCTGTTCCGGCGCGTCTGCGCGCAAATCCAGCTTCAGCCCACTGGAGCGTGAATAGAACGCGGGCAGTTCATCGGTTTGATAGCCAATCACCGGCACGCCCATCGTCTCCAATACTTCCATCGTCTTGGGTAAGTCCAAAATTGCTTTGGCTCCAGCGCAAACCGTAATAACCGGATACCGGGCCAGCGCATTCAGATCAGCCGAGATGTCGAAGCTGTTGCTGGCCCCGCGATGTACGCCGCCGATGCCGCCCGTCGCGAAGACTTTGATTCCGGCCATCCGCGCTAAATGCAGCGTTGAAGCAACCGTCGTTGCGCCCCAGCGTGCTTGCGCCAGCCCCGCGCTCAGGTTCGATAGATTTACTTTGGCAACGTCTTCGCGCGCGGCAATGGTGGCGATCTGTTCTTCGCTCAAACCGATG
>JBDSAM010000346.1:0-4756 GCA_039922135.1 Blastocatellia bacterium | reverse complement strand
GAAGCATTATTCAACCATTCGGTTGAACGCGGCGGAGTATATCAGTCGCTCCCGGCAATGTCACTTCGCGCTTTTGGCGATGATTTATTGCATCCTCAATGTCTCTTCGGTACTCTATCCCGGCTCTGACGATGACGGATGCACTGCTTATCCGCGAATCAGGCGGCGTCTGTAACACCCCGGAAAAAACGAAAAACAAAACCAGGCCGCACGACAGTTGCGCCGCTTGGTGTTGCGTTACAATCTCCCGACTGTAACCACCTTCACTCAGCGCGGAATCAATATCCATAGAGGAGGTCTTGCCGATGATCACGGACAAGTTCTTTGAATTTTTGCGGCAGGCGGCAGAGGGCGTTAGCCAGAAAAACGATGGAATACCGCACTGGCTTTGGTGCGACGACTTGTTTGAATTGGCCGGAATCGGGTTATGGATCTTTGATGCGCAGGGGAAAACCGCTTACGTGAACCATGCGATTGCCTCGCGCTTGGGTTACAGCCGCGAAGAGATGCTGGCGCTGCCGATGGTCACTTTCACTGGCCAAAAAACGCTGGAATTGGCCCAATGGTATATGCGACGGCGCAAACAGGGTGTCGCCGAAAGTCACGAAGCTAGGCTCATTGACCGCGATGGTTGCGGAGTTTGGGTTTACATCTCTTCAGTTCCCATGTTCGACAAAGGGGAAACATTTCTCGGCGTAGCCTGCATCCTCACCGACATTACCGAGCGTAAGCGGCAGGAACAGTCCTTGCGAGAGAGCGAGGAACGCTATCGCTTGATTCTGGAAAACATTCAGGACGGTTACTTCGAATGCGATCTGGCCGGCAGGATCACTTTTTGCAACGAGGCTTTCAGCCGTATTCACGGATATAGCAGGGAAGCTTGTCACAGCACGGACTACCGCGATTATCTGACGCCGGAGAATGCGCAGCTGGCCTTTCAAGCCTTCAATCAAGTCTATCTCACCGGCGATCCTCTGCCGTCTCTGGAAGTTGAAGTCATCAAGCCGGATGGGGGCAGGCGCTACCTTGATGAATTCGTCAGTCTGATCCGCGACGCGCAGGGCAGGGCAGTCGGGTTTCGCGGGATCGTCTGCGATACGACTGGGCGCCGATTGGCCGAAGACGCAATTCACGACAGTGAAGAACGGTTTCGCACGCTGGCCGAAACGGCTTCCGATGCGATCCTGACAATTGACGAATCCGGCAAAATTGTCTTCGCCAACCAGGCTATCCAACAGGTCTTCGGTCATTCGTCAAACGAGATCATCGGCAAAGACCTGGTGACGCTGATGCCGGAATCCATGCGCCATTTGCATACCGCCGGAATCAGTCACTACCAACAAACCGGACAGAAGCACATCCCTTGGACGGCGGTTGAACTGCCGGGGCTGCATCGTCACGGCCACGAAGTCCCTCTCGAAATCTCCTTCGGCGAATTCACGAACAACGGGCAGCAATACTTCACCGGCATTGCCCGCGACATCAGCAAACGCAAACGTTCCGAGACGCTGATCGAAGGTCAGGTGAAAGTGTTAGAGATGATCGCCACTGGCGCGCCGTTGAAAGAGACGTTGGAAGTCCTCATTCATCTGGTTGAGAAACTCTTTGAGAAGGAGATCGGTTCGATACTGCTTTTGGACGAAGAGCGCAAACATCTGCGCCATGGCGCCGCGCTCAGTTTACCGGAGGAGTATGTCCGCGCGATTGATGGTATCGCGATTGGCCCCCGTGTCGGGTCTTACGGCACGGCAGCTTATACCGGGCAGATAGTCATTGTGGCCGATATCGCACAAGACCCGCTGTGGCAGGAGTACCGGAACCTGGCACTCAGTCATGGCTTGCGCGCCTGCTGGTCGGTGCCCATCTTTTCGACCGCCCGGCAGGTGCTGGGAACCTTCGCCATCTATTCCCGCACGGCCAGCTCACCGGAGCCGGAAGAGGTCAAACTGATCGAGACGCTGGCAAATCTGGCCAGCATTGCCATCGAACGGTTTCAGTCAGAAGCGAAATTGCTAGCCAGTGAAGCGCGCTTCCGCGCCGTCACCGAAAAGAGCGGCGAAGGCATCAGCCTGATCCTGCCCGACGCCACGCTGATTTACGCCAGCCCAAGCATCACGCAGATTTTGGGGTATACCCCGGCAGATATTCTCGGCTCAAAGGTTGATGCACGTATCCACCCGGATGATTCGCCCCGCTTCAAAGAACTTCTCTACTCGCTCAGTCAGACAGCGGGCAGCAACGCCACGCTAAGTTACCGTTCCCTGCACAGAGACGGGCACTGGCGCTGGATAGAAGCAGCCATCACCAACCTGCTCCATGAGCCGAGCGTGCAAGGCATCGTTGTGAATTATCGTGACATGACTGAACGCAAGCAGGCAGAGGAGGCCTTGATGGCGTCGGAAGAGCGCTACCGTTCCCTGGTCGCGGCGCTGGATGAAGGCATCGTTCTGCAGGACGAAAACTCCTTGATTCTGGCTGCCAATGCCAGTGCGGAAAGGGTATTAGGGCTAACATCGGATCAACTGATGGGACGAACTTCTTATGACCCGGAGTGGCGCGCCGTTCAGGAAGACGGTCTGCCTTTTCCGGGCGAACAGCATCCGGGACCGGTAACTTTGCAGACTGGCAAGCCATGCTCAAACGTCGTGATGGGAGTTCATAAACCGGACGGGAGATTGACCTGGATTTCGATCAATTCTCAGCCGCTGCTGCGCCCGGGCGAGACGAAGCCTTATGCCGTTGTTTGTTCCTTCGGCGACATCAGCCAACGCAAGCTGGCCGAAGACGCATTGCGCTCTTCGGAAGAGCGTTTCGCCAAAGCCTTCAGCGCCAGCCCGCAGCCAATGGTGATCTTCGAAGCATTCGGACGCCGGATCGTCAGCGTCAACGAAGCCATGGTGCGCACCTTTGGCTGGCAGGGGGAAGAGATGCTGGGAAAAACACCGGCTGATCTGAACTTCTGGGCAGACCTGAAGCAACAGAGCCGCGTTCGCGCCTTGCTCGCCGAGCAGGGGTTTGTGCGCGACCTGGAAATCCAATTCCGCACAAAATCCGGTGAAGTTCGTGATTTCCTCTACTCGGCAGAAACAGTTACTTTGGACAATTTGCTCCATGTTCTGGTCGTGGTCAGCGACATTACCGAGCGCAAAATGATTGAGCAGGAATTGGCTCAGTCTTACGAACAATTACGTTCGCTTTCTGCTCGTGTTGAGAAGGTGCGTGAAGAAGAGCGCACACGCATCGCGCGCGAGATTCATGACAATCTGGGACAGGCTTTGACTGGGCTTAAAATGGATTTCTCCTGGCTGGACAGAAGCTTGTCGCGCACGACGGATGAAATGCTTTGCGTGAAGGCCAAGCCCAAGCTGAAAGAGATTGCTCAACTGTTGGAAGAGACGATTCAAACCGTGCGAGACATTGCGACCGATTTACGGCCGGGAGTGCTGGATACGCTGGGGCTGTGTGCGGCGATTGACTGGCACGCGCATGGATTTGGACAGCGGAGCGGCATCAAATGCAGCACTCACCTTTGCCGGGAGCCTCAAAAATTGCCAGTAGACCGTTCAACAGCCCTCTTCCGTATCTTCCAGGAAATTCTGACCAACACCGCACGTCATTCGAAAGCAACACAGTTCAGCGTGAAAGTTGTCGAAGCCGGCAGCAATCTGGTTTTGACCGTGCAGGATGATGGAATTGGAATCGCCGAAGAACAAATGCGCAGTCCAAAGTCTCTGGGCTTGATTGGAATGCGCGAGCGAGTTTTGGCGTTTGGAGGCAGCCTGCAGATCGTTGGCAGTCCGCAACGGGGGACGACCGTTACAGTGACAATGCCTGTCTGCGAGTAACCTGGACAAGGCTTTCTTCCTTTGATGTGACAAGGACAGCCATACTATTGGCATACTCTGCCACTCAAAAACTCTATTGGAAGGGGGGGAGATAGATTCTTATTTTGCTATTGGCGCAAATCGGGTATTCTTGCGTTGCCACCTCGATTACAAATCACTGAGTAAGTAATTTTTCGTATAGCGGGACGATATCGGACACGGGCAGGAAAGCAGATCCCTTACTTATTGTCGCCAGCTATTAGTGCCGCGATGTGTTTACATTGCAGCACGGAGTAAAATGAGAACACCACGCACACCCCTTTCACCACCAATGGTTAAAATACTGATCGCGGATGATCACGCCGTCGTCAGACGTGGCCTGAGACAGATCATCAATGACGAACCGGATTTTGAAGTCGTAGGCGAGGCCACCAACGGGCAGGAAGCTTTGGAGATGATTGAAAAGAACAACTGCGACGTGCTCGTGCTCGACATTACGATGCCTGACAAGAACGGTCTGGTAGTTTTGCAGGAAGTAAAGGCGAAGCGTCCGCAACTGCCCGTGCTGATCCTGAGCATGCATCCGGAAGACCAATTCGCCATGCGCGCGCTCAAGCTCGGCGCGTCCGGATACCTGACCAAAGAAAGCGCGCCGGAAGAACTGGTTGGCGCGTTGCGCAAAGTAATCAGCGGTGTGAAATATATCAGCTCGACACTGGCCGATCAGTTGGTAGCTGAGATCGGCGCCCCGGAACATCGTCCGATGCCGGAACGACTCTCCGACCGCGAATTCCAGGTGCTGCGGCAGATCGCACAAGGGCGAACCATCGGGCAGATCGCCGACGACATGACACTCAGCGTTAAAACCATCAGCACCTATCGCACTCGATTGCTGCTGAAGATGAAGATGAAGACCAACGCCGAACTGGTGC
>JBDSAM010000345.1:0-3530 GCA_039922135.1 Blastocatellia bacterium | reverse complement strand
TATAAATCTGTCCGCGATGGTGCCAGTGTTCGTCGTAGGCGAAAGTAAACATCTGGCCACGGGGGAACGTCCCGAACGGTGTTTCAATATTTCCTGCCAACTCTTCTTCAGTGATTGCTTCCAGCGTTTCGTCCAATGCTTGATGTGCGTGCCGTGCGAAGGCCACAACATCGGCTACGGTCTTCAGTTTTGCGGCTTCGGCCTTGCCTTCTTCGCTTTCGGGGAGGCCTCTGTTTTCTTCAACGGCTTCAAGTTTGGGTTTGCGGATGTTAGCGGCCCAGCCTTTTTCCATCCCGTACATATGCATGAACAGATCACGTACTGAACGCATCACCGGCTTCGGACGAAAGTCCAGATCGGCATCTGAAAAAGCCTGAATCAATCGCAGCGTCACGCCGTGAATCATTTTGAAATATGCGCGTTGTCCTAACAGAGCTTCTTTGTTCATCTGCTTGTTCCTCTCAGAGTAAAAGTTTGTTTAACAAGTTTCTACTGCCAAAGGGCAGCAAAAAAATCCGCGGGCAAATCTTCCAGACTTCTGAAAACCCAATCGGCTTTCAGTTCATTGTGCGTTGTCAGCACGCCAATGGATTTCATTCCCGCGCGGCGTGCGGCTTCAATACCGGCAGGCGCGTCTTCGACAACGATGCAGTTTTCCGGCTCGATGTTTATCGCTGCTGCCGCTGCCAGAAATACGTCCGGCGCGGGCTTGCCAGCTTTGGCCTGTTCAGAGGACATGACAGCGTCAAAAAACTGCCTGATCTCCAGCACATCAAACACGGCGTCAATGTTGCCTTGCGGCGCGCTGGTGCCAAGTGCCTGTCGCCAGCCATCGGCTTTCAATTGCTTAAGCCAGTGCCGAGCGCCCGGCAGCAAGGTCAATCCTTTGGTGCGAATAAAGCGGCGGTACTTTTCTTCTTTCGACAATGCGATTCGCGCAATCTCTTCATCAGTCATCTTCGCGTCAATTCGCCCGCGCATGATTTCGTCGTTGCGTTTGCCAAAGTCAGCGACGAAATCTTCAAAAGTCAGCGTGATCTTTTCTTCGACCATCACCTCGCGCCAAGCGTCCCAGTGATGGTCCACGGAATTGATCAGTGTGCCGTCCAAATCCCAGATAACAGCTTTTGTTGAATTGTTCATTTCAAAACTCGTAAGGATTTCGAGACTAAATGATGGGCCGTATTTTGCGTGAGCCTGCCCGTGAAGCGCAAATTGACACTGCTTTGCGCCGCGTGCTAGCTTCGCCGCGCTTGTATCAAGTGGCCTTACAAAACAAACAAGACAATCAACCGCTCCCCAGAAAGACTGTTAAACAACGCGGATTCGCGCGCAGTTACATTGAATTCGCCGTCGCGTGGGTGATCCTGAAGATAGTTGGGTTGCTGCCTCGCCTGTGGGCGATTCGCATGGGGCAGGCCGTGGGCGCAATCGTGCACGCCGTCCTGCCACACCTCGGCCGACACGCCGAAGCCAATCTGCGGCTGGCATTCCCAGAAATGAACGAAGCTGAACGCGCGCGAATCAAACGCGGCACGGTCCAAAATTTGGGCCGATTGCTGGGCGAAGTCAGCCAGTTCCCGCGCTTCAATCGCGACAACATCGAATCAGTAGTTCAGTATGTTGGGCTGGAAAATTACCAGAACGCCGTGGCGGCGGGGCGCGGCGTGATCTTGCTGACCGGCCACATCGGCGCGTGGGAACTGTCTGTCTTCGCGCATTCGGTCTACGGCTATCCGATGTCGTTTCTGGCGCGGCGCGTGGACAATCCACTGGTGGAACAGTTGGCCGAACGCAATCGCACGCGCTTCGGCAATCGCAGCATTGATAAGAGGAACTCCGTTCGCGAAGTTTTGAAGACGCTAAAAGGCGGCGGCGTAGTCGGCATTCTGGCTGACTTAAATGCTTCGCGCGAAGAAGGCGTCTTCTGCGATTTCTTTGGCATCCCGGCTTGCACGACAGCGGGCGTGGCTACGCTGGCCTTGCGGACCGGCGCGGTGGTAGTGCCCGGTTATATCGTGTGGGACGACGCGGGCCAGGTTCACCGGCTGCATTTTGAAGCGCCGGTTGAAACAATCAGCACCGGCAATCGCGACGAAGACGTGGTGGTCAACACTGCGCGCTACACCAAAGTTATTGAATCCATCGTGCGTCGCCACCCGGACCAATGGCTATGGATTCACCGCCGATGGCGTACGCGGCCAGCGGGCGAGCCGGAGATTTATTGATGGAACTGATGGTCGTTGCCGGTGAAGCTTCAGGCGATAAGCACGGTGCGAAGCTGGTCGCGGCCTTGCGCACATTGCGGTCTGATCTTGTATTTGAATGTTTCGGCGCGGGTGGCGATGAGATGCGCGCGGCGGGCGTGGAAACACTGGTGGATGCGCGCGAGGTGGCGATTATGGGAGCGCTGGAAGTGGCGCGAGCGCTGCCGAAATTCCTGCGCGTCTTTCGCCGGTTGCGCGATGCGGCGAATGAACGGAAGCCGCAGCTTGTGATTCTGATTGATTGGCCGGAATTCAATTTGCGATTGGCGAAACGGTTGAGGCAGGACGGCCATCGCGTCGTGTATTACATCAGCCCGCAGATATGGGCTTGGCGCGAATACCGCATTCGCGGCATCCGGCGCAATGTGGAAAAAATGCTGGTCATCCTGCCGTTCGAACGCGGCTATTATCGGCGGCACGGCGTCGAAGTGGAATATGTCGGCCACCCGCTACTGGACAGCGTGCGCGTGACACTGAGCCGTGATGAATTCTGTTTACGGTACAAGCTTGATTCGTCAAAACCGATCATCGCGTTATTGCCCGGCAGCCGCCATTCGGAACTGAAGTACATTTTGCCTCCGCTAGTGGAAACAGCGGCGAAGCTCGGCCAAACGCATCCACACTTTCAATTCCTGCTGCCGCTGGCGCGGACGTTTTCGCAGAAAGAGATCGCCGAAGCCATTCAGTCCATCCCCAATATTCATCTGATCGAACACGACACATACAACGCGGTCGCGGCAGCAGACCTGGCCGTGGTCGCCAGCGGTACTGCGACACTGGAAACGGCCATCATCGGCACGCCGTTGATCGTCGTTTATCGCGCGTCGCAATTGAATTGGCGCATCTTTCACCCACTGATTCGCGTGCCGTTTGTTGGAATGCCAAATCTGATTGCCGGGCGAGAGATTGCGCCGGAGTTGTTGCAGGATGATTTGAATGCGGAGCGGCTGGCGAAAGAGATCATCTTGTTTCTTGATGACTCGACACGATTGGCACAGGCGCGCCGCGATCTTGCCGACGTGCGCGATAAGCTTGGCGAAGCGAATGCATCCGAACGAGCGGCGCGACAGGTTTTGGATTTGCTGAAGATCAATTAGCACGTCTGCTTGGTCGCGCTCTACCGTTGCGGGCTGCTCAGAGAAACGCGCAGGTCTTGCCCCGAATAATCCACGCCAACGCGGCCTTGCGTGTCTGTGCCTTTAACCATCAGCCGCACTGCTGAACGATTGACGAAAGGAAAGTTGGGGATCGCCCACTGATATT
>JBDSAM010000344.1:0-3956 GCA_039922135.1 Blastocatellia bacterium | reverse complement strand
GTGCCGGTTGGCGTTGGAATGCCAACGATCAAAATCTCCGAGATGACAGTCGGAGGGACGAAGTAATGGAGCTTTCAGCCGACCTGCTTTACGACATCACCCGCCAAGCGATCAAGCGCGGCGCGACTGATGCTGAAGCCGTGGCGATGGAAACCACTGAGTTTTCAGTCGAAGTCCGGCTTGGCCAGATTGAAAAATTGCAGGAAGCGGCATCGCGCGGCGTAGGCTTGCGTGTGCTGTACGAAGGGCGTCAGGCGTCTTGTTCGACTTCGGATGTCAGCGCGGAAGGCGTCGAAGAGCTGATTGCCAATGCTGTTGAGATGGTCAGGCGAACTTCGGTTGACGAATCCGCCATTTTGCCCGGACGCGAAGAACTGGCGACGAACATTCCCGATCTTGGCTTATTCGATCCGGCTGTCGTTGATCTTTCGCCTGAACGCAAGATCGAGATGGCACGCGCCGCCGAAGACGCCGCGCTCAGTTTCGATCCTCGCATTATCAACTCTGAAGGCGGAAGCTGTTCGACAACGATTGGCCGGACACTGCTGGTAACCAGTGCGGGCTTCGCCGGTGAATACAAAGGCACGCGTTGCGGTATCGTCACTGCGCCGATTGCCAAAGATGGCGAGCAGATGCAGGTCGGATTCTGGGGACACGGGCAGCGCATCCTGGCCGCGCTGGATTCGCCAGAAGAGATTGGACGCGAAGCCGCGCGCCGCGCGTTGCGTAAGCTGGGCGGGCGCAAAGTCGCTACCAAAGAAGTGCCGATTGTTTTTGAAGATGGTGCAACCGAAGAATTGCTGAGCGACTTTTTCGGCGCTGTCGAAGGTGGCGCAATCTTCCGCCGGTCGTCATTTCTGGTGGGGCAACTTGGCGAGCAGATCGCTTCTCCACTGGTGACGATTGTGGATGATGGGACAATGCGCGGCGCGGTTGGGTCCAGGCCGTTTGATGGTGAAGGACTACCGACGCGACGCACCGTTGTAGTTGAAGACGGCGTGCTGAAAAATTATCTGCTGGATGGTTACACCGCGCGCAAGCTGAAGCTGAATTCGACGGGCAATGCCGCGCGCGGATTAACCGGCGCGCCCACCGTTGGAATCGGCAACTTTTTCCTCGCACCCGGAGTCTACACGCCGGACGAGGTTGTCGCGTCCGTCAGGGAAGGCTTTTACGTGACGGAGATGATTGGCTTTGGTTTCAATCCGGTAACGGGCGATTATTCGCGCGGCGCTTCCGGCTGGTGGATCGAAGACGGCAAGCTCAGCTTTCCGGTGGAAGAAGTCACGATTGCCGGAAACTTCAAAGAGATGCTCAAAGGCGTTGAGATGATCGGCAACGATCTGCGTTTTCGCGGCAAGATCGCCGCGCCGACCATCAAGATTGATCGAATGATGGTGAGCGGAGAGTGATGAGCATTTCTTCCTATTGGAAATTCAACAATTGAGGTCAGCTATGTTTGAGAATGTGCTTAAGCCTGAAAAGACCGTGGCCCAATCGCGCGGGCGCGCAGTTCTGTGGGGCGGGACGGCGTTAGTGCTTTTGCTGGCTGTGATTATTTTTCTGTTTGCCAGATCGAAGCCGCAGGAATCTCTGACGCTGCAAGGGGCCGCGCGTGCGGGTGATGCGGAGTTCGAGGCTTACAAGAGCAAGGTTGAGATTGAAATCACTCCCGACGACAAAAGAGTGTATGACAACATGATCGGGATGTTTCAGATTGCCGTGCGCGCCAAAATACACAATCGTGGCGACCGCCCGATCACTGGGCTGGAAGTTGTCGGCAAAATGCTGTCGTTGGATGATAAGACCATCTCACAGCGAATCAGCATTCCGATTCCCCGCGCCCGATTGGAACCACTCAAGCCGGGAGAAACTATGCGGGTCAGCGTCAAGATTGATGCTCCATCCAAAATTTCCGAAAACGACATTAAAGACGTAACAATCGAATTGCAGGCGTTGAAGTTTCAATAAGGCCAGTCAGTAAGCAACCAGTCATCAGGCAAAATAAAAGGGCGAGCGTGGATCATCCGCGCTCGCCCTTTTGAATTGGACATTTGATCTTCAGCCGCCTTATTTCTGTTGATAGCTCATCGCTTTGCCAACCGTAGCAGGAGACTCTGTGCCGGTGGAGGAAGAGGTAATCGTCCTCTCATGGAAGAAACGTGGCGCGATGGCGGCATAAACTCTTCCGGCAACGTCACTGGCGTGGTAGCCTCCAAGCTTCGAATCGGTGGTGATTACCGTGACGACCAGGCGAGGATTGTCCACGCTCGAAAACGACGTGAAAAGCCTCAGCTTGTCGCTGTTGCCAGTACAGGTGCCGGTCTTGCCCGCGACTTGTCCCAATGGGTTGAAAGCGCGCTTGGCCGTGCCATAATTTACTGCGCCGATCATGCCGGACATCAACCGTGTGCGGTCTTCCTGCGACATCTGAATCCTATGCTTTACCTCTGGCAGAAAGTTTTCCGCTTCTTCGGCACTGCGCGGGACGTGGGGAGTGTATAGCGTGCCGCCATTGGCGATGGCGGCAGTAAAGGTCGCAAGCTGAATTGCCGTCACGCCGAATCCGTCACCGAAGCTGCACATCCGGCCAGATTCTTCCTCCGGCAGAAAGCCATTGCTTTCGCCCGGATAATTGACTCCCGTCTTCTGCCCAAAGCCAAAATTGCCGGCGTACTTCACCACGCGGTCATAGCCCAGGAACCGGCCAAGCACATCGAAGAATGAATTGTCCGAATGCGCGATCGCGTCGGTCAGGTTCAAGGTTCCATATTTGGCGGATCGCATATCCTGATTGGGATCAAAGACGCCTTCATGCAACGCAGCTAGGCTGGTGATCAGTTTGACTGTCGAACAGGGCTTGACCGGGGAACTCACGGCCATCTGCTGATTAACGATGGTATAGACGCGCCCGGTGTTCGGATCCATCACAACCACGGTTCCCGAACGGCCCTGGAGAGCCCCGATCGCGGCATGGCGAATCTCCAAATCTTCGCCTGCGCTGTTGTCTTTCTCGATGTTGGCCGCAGTAATGTTATGCAACGCATCGTCATGAGCGCGAACAGCGCGCAACCGGGCCAATTGTATCGCGCGAGCGCGAGCGCGGCGCGACGAACCATACGAAGCCAGTGTCCGGCGCTCAGCCTTCGTCAATTTACCCCGTTTGCTGAGCAAGGATTGAGCTTGTTTGTTGTTGAGGGATGATTCGGCGCGGGAGAGTCGGCCATTGCGGTTGCTTCTGCTGGCTCGCGAGTTGTCGGCCACGGCCTCTTCGCGTATGGGTTTGCCGAACTTGCCGCGCCGAACAGCTTGGACTTCGGCCTGAGCCTTTTGGCCCCTGCTAGAGGTTTTAGCGGCGATTTTGTTAGAACCTTTTCCGGGAGCGATCTTGCTGGCTTGATTTATTTTGACGATCGTCCGGTTCTTAGCTGCTTGCTTCCTGCTTGATTGCTTTTTCGATGACGAAGCCCGTTTCGGTTTCGCTTGGGCTGTCAAAGAAGTTCCCACGCAGACGACTAGAAAAACCATTACCCACGACGTCATTGAGACGCGAAAATTCTTCCTCATTTTAATCCCTTTCTTTACCCTGTCTTGCTGGTGGTGGCTGTAGACAGGGTTTGGGGGCAACTAGCTTTGCTAGGCTAGCGCCAGACAATAATACTTCAGCAAAGTTTTCCAAGTATGCTAACTCTGTATGAAGGGTTACTTGAATCATCGGCTTTAAGTGCAAAGCCGGGGGTAGCGCACGGCGCGCAGTGTAGCAAAACCTATCTGGCAGGACAACTACAGGCTTCCCGGCTTCACGGCGTGAACTTCTGGGGGCTTGTGCTATTCTTAGCGCCAAACTGGCATCGGCGGTTTTTCTTATTGATAGATCACAAATGAAAGCTCTGAATTTTTAATGCGGCCAAGGGCCCGTGGCAGAGTAAATCTTCAATTGATTCAGCAGAGAATAT
>JBDSAM010000343.1:0-13104 GCA_039922135.1 Blastocatellia bacterium | reverse complement strand
CGCCGCGGCCTTTGCTCCCGCGGGTTGCCGCTTGTGGGCGTCGAACCAGTCGAAGATATCTTTGAATGCGGGCACGGCAATGCTGCTGTGATCGCCGCCGGGCACTTCGATGTATTTGATCTCGATGCCCAAATCCTTTCCGGCTTTGACCATCTTGCGGGACTCTTCGACAGAAACGGTCGGGTCTTTATCGCCGTGGACTACAATCCACGGGACGTTGGTGATGCCCTTCAATTTGCCAATAACCAGGGGTTGGCCGCCGCCAGAGATAGGCGCGATTGCCGCGAACAAATCAGGGTTGTTAACCGCCACCGACCACGAACCGTAACCGCCCATCGAATGCCCCATCAGATAGACGCGGCTGTCATCAATCGCGTATTCGCGTTTGACCTCTTTGATAACGTCCAGCACATCGCGTTCCGCCGTGCCCATATACATCGCAGCCGGTCCGCGCCCTTTCGGACAGGCGATGATGTAACCGCGCGCTTCGGCAATGCGTTTGATTTCGCCATTGTTATAACCCGCGAAGAAGCTGTTTTCATCGCCGCCCATGCCATGCAGCGCAACGACCAGCGGCCACTTTTTCGCCGCATCATTGCTGGTAGCGTAATTCGCCGGGACGAAGATGCGGTACGGCTGCAATGTTTCGTCAACCGCCGAGCGGTAGGCCCAGTGAATGTCGCCGCGTTTAGCGCGCAAGGGGTTTTCGCCTTTGGCGATTTGATCGAGCAGGGAGTTGGCATTGGCAATCGCCGCTTTCAGGTCTGTGCGTTCGACCGGCAATTGCCCAGCGTTTATCAAGTCAATCATCGAAGCACTGTATTCGGCGGCGGGCAGCGCGGCCAGCAGCGCAGTCTTATTGCCTTTCTCAAGATCGGTTCTGAACATCACGGCCCGCATCTTGAGCAGGCCAGCCTGTGTGTTAACGTCGCGCGCGATACGGATCGAGTTCGACTTGTAGAGCATCTCTTCATTCTTCGATGAGAGCTTAACGACGATCTGGTAATTGCCGTCCGGCAGATCGGGAATTGCCGCTTCGAGCGTCAGCGATTTGGTGAAGTCGGGTTCGACATCTTTCAGAACTTTCAGCTCTTTCAGCGTCTCCTGCTTGCCGTCTTTGGTGGAGGCGATTGAGAGTGCGCCGTTCAATTTGCCCGTGACCGGTTCATCAAGCGTGAAGATTTGCGTCAGCGTCAATTTCAATGTATCGCCCGGATCGAAGATGGCTTCTTTCAACTTGGCTTGTGTAGCCGTGGAGAGCGCGACGACAGGCGTCCAGGGTTGATTGCGCATCACCGCAAAGCCGTGCTGCATATGCTTGACGGCTTCACCGTAATTTTTATTGGCGTTGGCGGCGAAGGTTTTGGCTTCCAGGGCTTCGACCTCTTTGCGCTTTTCGTCGCTCATCGGCGCGCGGTTTTTGAGCGTGCGGAAGCCGACGGAAAGCTGCAAGACCTGACTGGCATCTTGCGCGAAGGTTGAAAGCGAAAACAGCCCCGACGTGATCAACGCGAGGACGCAGAAACAGGCGGCAGAACGGATCAAGGTGCGGTTCATCAAGTGAGTTCCTCCGATGGATGTATTGAAGAGTTGAAGCGCGCGTATCCTACTCTTCAGGCTGCGCGCGGGCAAATCAGGCGCTCATCGGTTGACGAATCTGGCGGCGAATCGTTCAATACACGGGCTTTCAATTCCAAACTCACTGAGTACAACTCACAACCCAAAAGGAATCCCGCAGAATGGATCAACAGAGTCCCGCCTCTTCCTCCACTGACTCCACTGGCGCTCGTTCGTTTGAGCGCGCCTCGAAGGATTACAACATCTGGAGCGTCATCATCGCGTCCGCCGTTGGCACGATGATCGAATGGTACGACTTCTACATCTTCGGTTCGCTGGCCTACATCATCTCGCCGCTGTTCTATCCGCCCGGTAACGACACACTGGCAATGATTGCGTACTTGGTAACATTTGCCGTGGGCTTTATCGTGCGGCCATTCGGCGCGCTCTTTTTCGGACGCATCGGAGACCTGGTGGGCCGCAAGTATGCTTTCCTGGTCACACTGCTGTTGATGGGCGGCGCAACCGCGGCCGTCGGATTTTTGCCAACCTACAAAACTATCGGCTTGGCCGCCCCGATCTTTCTGATCTTGATTCGCATTGTGCAGGGCTTGGCGCTGGGGGGCGAATATGGCGGCGCGGCGGTTTATGTGGCTGAGCACGTGCCCGATCACCGGCGCGGTTTCTACACCAGTTTCATTCAGATTACAGCAACATTGGGATTGTTGATTTCGCTGGCGGTAATTCTGAGCCTGCAATCGGCGATGTCGAAAGAAGCCTTTGCCACTTGGGGCTGGCGCTTGCCGTTTCTGCTTTCGATCCTGCTGGTCGGCATGTCGCTTTACATTCGATTGCGGATGAAAGAATCACCGATCTTCCAACACATCAAGAGCACTGGGATGACTTCGGCACAACCGCTGAAAGAAGCTTTCACCAATCGAGAGAATCTGAAGCGCGTGCTGATTTCGCTGTTCGGCGCAACGGCAGGGCAGGGCGTGGTGTGGTACACGGGGCAGTTTTATGCGCTGTTTTATCTGCAAACGATTCTGAAGGTAAATCCGCGCACGGCAAACATCATCGTCGCAACGGCGCTGGTTCTGGGTCTGCCGCTTTTCACAGTCTTCGGCGCGCTGTCGGATCGCATAGGTCGCAAGCGAATTATGATGGCTGGCTGTTTGTTGGCGGTGATCGGCTACTTTCCGATTTACAAAGCGATGGTGGCCGCAGCGGGCAATGACGTCGTTGCCGTGACGTCATCGAAGAATTCAACCACCAGCGAATACAAGTTGACGGCATCAACCCCGGTCAGGGATGCAACCGGTCAGCCTGTCATTGACACTGCCACCGGTGCGCCGAAACTGGAAGCAGCGAAAGAGGCGACCAATCCCAACGTGCCACTGCTCGTCTTTCTGATCTTCCTGCAATTGATCTTCGTCTGTATGGTCTACGGGCCGATTGCCGCGTATCTGGTCGAAGCTTTCCCGGCGAAGGTCAGGTATACCTCGCTATCGCTGCCCTATCACATCGGTAACGGCATCTTCGGCGGATTGCTGCCCACCATCGGGCTGATTTCATGCGCGTGGACAGGCAACATCTACGCCGGGCTCTATTACCCGATCATCGTGGCGGGCATCACCTTCATTGTCGGCTCGATCTTTCTGAAGGAAACCCATCACCATCGGATTTGGGATGAGCTGTCGGAGTAGTTTCGTCAGGGAACCGTTGGGAGCGCACGCGGCGCGCGTGCGCTCCCAGATTTTTACTTGCCTGTTGATCCAAAGCCGCCCGCCGCGCGTTCGGTCTCGCTTAAATCATCGCTCCACGAATAATCACAAGCCGCCGCGCATTCGATAATCAATTGCGCGATGCGGTCGCCTGCGTTAAAGCTGACAATCGCGCTACCCATATTGATCAACAGCACACGCAGCTCTCCGCGATAATCGGCGTCAACCACGCCAGCCAGCGTGTCTATGCCATGTTTGACCGCCAGCCCGGAACGCGGCGCGACGCGGCCATAAAAACTAGGCGGAACTTCCACGGCCAATCCTGTCGGCACAAGTTTTCGTTCGCCGGGTTCCAGGGTGAAGGCTTCGACGCAGGATAAATCCGCGCCAGCGGCCAGCGACGATCCTTGTGAGGGCAGAATGGCGGACGGGTGAAGGCGTTTGATCTTGATTGGCAAACGTTCACTAGAGTCTTCAAAATTTTGTGGCATAACTGGCCTGTTTAAAATTGGCATGCTCAATAGAAGATGAAATGGATTCGGCATCCGGCGGGCGCTGTGGCAGCTTGATGGAAAATTCACTTCCCTGCCCGGCTTCGCTGATGACGTAGGCTTCGCCGCCATGCGCCAGCGCCAGATGTTTGACAATGGCCAGCCCCAGCCCTGTGCCACCGGCGTCGCGCGAACGCGCCCGGTCAACACGGTAAAACCGTTCAAAGACACGCGGCAGATGCTCTGCCGGAATTCCCGAACCAGTGTCGCGCACACGAATGATTTGATGATGCGCGTTGTCGTGCTCAGCCGTAACGGTGATGTTGCCACCGGGATGATTGAACTTGATGGCGTTGTCCACCAGATTGATCAGAATTTGCTCTAATCGCCGCCGGTCGGCAGTTACGCAGAACTCTTCGGCCACCTGGTTATCCAATCGCACGCCGTGCTGAACTGCGCGCGGGGCCAGGCCGTTAAATATGTCACTGACAAGCTGTCGCAACAGCAATCTTTCAGCGGATAGTTTCACCGCGCCGGATTCGATGGCCGATAGTTCGGACACATCATTAACCAGCGCGCGCATGCGCTCGGCATTGCGGTGAATAGTGTGCAAAAAGCGCAGGCTGTTATCAGCGTCGTCAATACCGCCGTCAATCAGCGTTTCGGTGTATGCCGTGATCGCAGCCAGCGGCGTGCGCAGTTCGTGCGAGACGTTGGAAAGAAACTCCTGCCGGATGCGTTCCAGCCGTTCAATCGTGGTGATGTCAATGAACGCGCAAACTACGCCGTCAATCGCATCATCGTTCAACCGCAACGGCGCGGCGTGCAGACGCAGAATCCGTTTGTCTTGCGATGGCGTGCCGCGCACTTCAAGGCGGGCTTCGATATGTCCCCCATCAGCCAGAACATTTGAAAAGCTGCGATGGGCGTTCGGATCACGGCTGATGTCTGTCAGGCGAATTACTGGACGCTCCCCCAGACTGAACAGGTTGCGCGCGGCATCGTTGATCAGCAGCACTTCTGAATTACGCCCGGTGATGACCAGCCCTTCGGCGACGGACGTCAGGATCGAACGAAGCAGGTTTTCGTCCCGCTCCGATTTGGCCAAGGTTTCGCGCAACCGCTCGTTGGTGCGCTCGCGCTCGATCAGCAGTTGTGTTTGCTGCCGAAAGACGTAATAGGCAATGACACTGGTGATTATGCCAACGACCACGGTCGAAACGACGTGCGACGTGACCACGTTCATCTTCGGAAAAAGCAGCGTCTTCACTGTTTCGTAAAGCGCGAAGAACGCGACCATTGCAATTGTGACCAGAACGATTTTCTTTTGCCGGGTAGTCATTGTCGGTGGTCGGTGGTCAGTGGTCAGTGGCAACCAATCATCAACCACGGATTAGGCGCTCGCTGCTTCGCTCAGTTCGCTACAGCCACGGAAGCGATAACCGATGCCGATGACGGTTTCGATGCAGTTGCCGCACGCTCCCAGCTTTTTGCGCAGGCCGCTGATATGAACATCCAGAGTGCGCGCTTCGCCGTAATATTCCAACCCCCACACTTGATCCAGCAGTTGTTCGCGCGGCACGACGCGGCCTTTGTTACGCGAAAGGATTGAAAGCAAGGCGAATTCCTTGCGCGTCAGCCTGATGTTCTGCCCCTGGCAAAAGACGGCGAAGTCGGCGTAATCAATCTTCAACTGGCCATCATCATACAGCTTCGACGATTGCGCGTCGTAGCCGGAACGGCGCAGGGCGGCGCGCACGCGGGCTACCAGTTCACGCACGCTAAACGGTTTGGTCATGTAATCGTCCGCGCCCAGATCCAGACCGCGCACTTTGTCACCTTCTTCGGTGCGCGCCGTCAGCATGATGATCGGCGTGCGCCGCGTCACTTCTTCCGTACGGAAGCGGCGGCACAATTCGAAGCCACTCATCCCCGGTAAATTCAGATCAAGGATGAGCAGGTCGAGCGCAGGCGCGCCGTCTTCAGCGATACGCCGAATTTGTCCCTTGCCCAACGCGATGTTCAGGCCTTCTTCTCCGCTCAAAGCCACCTGTGCCTGAAATGCACCTTCGCGCTCCAGGTTGTAGCGGATGCTTTCGGCAATATCGGGATCGTCTTCGACAATTAGGATAAATGGTTTCATAAGTCAGTGGTTGGTGGTTGGTGGTTGGTGGTTGGTGGTTGGTGGGTCGGCATAACCAACCACTGACCACCAGTCACTAACCACTATCGTGCGATCTGGCTATGTTTGATGACGAGCGCCTCTTTCATATACACGATAAGTTCGCAGATGTCGGTGACGTAATCGCCGATGCGCTCCAGGTGCTTTCCGACCATCAGCAATCGTGCCGCGCGGCCCGCTGCCGAAGGGTCTTTTGACATGCGGTCCAGCAATTCGTGAAAGATGCGGTCATACAGCCGGTCAATTTCGTCGTCGCGCGCAATCACAGTACGCGCGGCGTCGGCATCGGCGCTGGCAAACGCGTCCAGCGACAACCGCAGCATGTCGCACGCCAGCCAGCTCATTTTGGGAAGATCGAAATAAGGTTTCAGTTGCGGTTCGTCATTCAGATAGATGGCTGCCCGCGCAATGTTGCAGGCGTGGTCGGCAATGCGTTCCAGAATCGGCGTAATCTTGATGGCGGTGACCACCAGCCGTAATCCCTGCGGCTCGGAAGATGGCATCGCCAGCAAGCGCACGCATAGTTGGTCGGCTTCCAGTTCCAATGCATCCACGCGGTCGTCGTCGCGCAAGACCTGTTCGGCCAATTCGGAATCGCGCTCAATCAATGCGCGCGTCGCTTCGTCAATCGCGCGTTCGACCTCGCCGCCCATCAGCAACACGTGGTCGCGCAGGGCGCTTAGGTCTGGCAGATTTGCTTCTGGCAGGCTCTTCATATTGCTCTCTAGTAAAACATTGAATTTCGCGCCGGATTGGTCCAGCGCGCTAGTTACATTGCCGGTGGTAGTGAAATCTGCCATCTGTATGATCTAAAGACAAGCTCGGCATTGCCGAACCGTTAATGCCAAAAATTGAAAAGATAAGATTGAGTCACGGAGTTTACTGGCTGGCGATTAAGTCGAGTTTAAGCCAGTGTTAAACCAGCGTTAATTGCACGTATCTCTTTGCTGCGAATTTTCTGTGCTTAGCATTCTCCGCTTGCATAAGATACGATTCCTGGCCTGAATAGAACCCTATGGAACAACTAACTTGAATGCAGCAGTTGAAGCTGCTATTGGGAGTGAAACCCTATACCTGCATATGTAGCGGTAAACTGAGCAGTAAGTCGCAATCGTGCCCCAAACGAATGCAGAAGCAGACTGTATCGAAGAGAAAGAGAGCTACGAATGGACACAAACAAGATTTCATCTGCCGCGCTATCTTCTGAACCGGACAAGAAGGAGAGTCAGCAAGATGTGTCAGCCAACCTTTCCCTGAGCGCGACGGATAAGGAAACCAGTAATCTGCCGAAGAAAGACGTGCTGGTACTGGTAGTGGATGACATCGTGGACAACGTTGTCATCCTTAGCCTGGATCTACAGCATGAGGGGTATCAGGTAATCACCGCGTCCAATGGTGAAGAAGCTGTCAGAGTTGCTGCGCTGACGAAACCCAGTATTATTTTGATGGACATCGGCATGCCGCTGCTGGATGGATTGGGGGCTACGGCCAAAATTCGCGAGAATGAGTCTTTGCGTGACACTCCTGTAATTGCGGTCACAGCTTTCAGCACCGCCGGATTCAGGCGCGCGGCCTATAATGTCGGCTTCGACGGCTATATAACGAAACCGATTGACTTTCAACAACTGCACGAACTCATCAACAGGCTCCTATCCTGAACAATCCCTTGCTGGCCCAATTCTCATCACGCCAATAAAAACCCAGTTGAGTCTTACCTGCTTGAGAAGCAGTGCTGAGAAGCTAGCCAAGGGTCGAGCCTTCCTGTCCTTACAGCGAATTTCAACTGGGTGCGCCCGCGCCCTCGCGGGCAGGCGCGTTATGAGAAGCCCTGCCCGCGAGGGCGCGGGCGCACAACCTGCAAACCGCTATAAGCTGGGAATCTTTAACAACAGAATCATTTATCTGGAGTTGATTGGTCAGGCTGAATGTGTTCGCTATACTTCCGCCTCTTGGTAACCAACTTCCACTGATATAAATGATGGATTCTACTCAAAACCATTCTCTGACAGTGAGCTTTCAGGACGCGCAAGCGGCGCTGGAACGGAGTTTCGGCTTTTCGACATTTCGCGAAGGTCAGGAAGAGGTCGTCCGCGCTGTGATTGAGCGGCGCGATGTCGTCGTTGTTATGCCGACTGGTGGCGGCAAATCGCTTTGCTATCAACTTCCTGCCCTGCTCTTTTCCGGCGTGACGCTGGTCGTTTCGCCGTTGATTGCGTTGATGAAAGACCAAGTGGATGCCTTGAATGCGCGCGGCATTCCGGCAACGGTCATCAACAGTTCCATCAGCTTCGACGAACAGTTAGGACGCATGCGGGCGATGGCTGAGGGACAATTCAAGCTGGTCTATGTTGCGCCGGAGCGGTTCCGGAACGAACGATTCATCGAAGCCATGAAACAGGTTCCCGTTTCGCTCTTTGCCGTGGATGAAGCGCACTGCATTTCGCAATGGGGACATGATTTCCGGCCCGATTACATGCGACTGCACGTGGCGGCAGAAGCCTTAGGCCAAAACTCCCAACGGCCACAGATCATTGCGCTGACAGCAACAGCTACCCCCAAAGTCCAAACCGACATCAGTGTGCAACTCGGGTTGAAAGACGCGGCCAGTTTCATAGCCGGATTCGACCGCCCCAATCTGGCGTTGCGCGTCACGCCCTGCAAGACCGACCGCGAACGGCTGGCCCATGCGGCGCAGATCATTGAACGCAGCGACGGCACCGGCATTATCTATGCTTCCACACGCAAAGCCGTCGAAGAGGTCAGCGGCCAGCTACAGCGGCTTGGGCGAAAGGTGATGGGCTATCACGCCGGATTGGACGAACGAACGCGGTCGCGCGTGCAGGACCGGTTCATGTCCGGCGAACTGCAAGCCATTGTCGCCACCAACGCCTTTGGAATGGGCGTGGATAAACGCGATCTGCGCTTTGTCACGCATTACAACTTGCCCGGTTCGATCGAAGCTTACTATCAGGAAGTTGGGCGCGCTGGACGCGACGGGCTGCCATCGGTCTGTACGCTGCTGTTCAATTACATTGACACGCGGACGCACGAATTTTTTATTGATGGCAACTATCCCGATCCCGACTTGATCCGTGATGTCTACGCCTGCGTGATTGGCACTGGGCGCGACGTGGTTGAACTAACTGCGCGCGAAATTGCGCCGCGCATTCACATAAAAAATGAGATGGCCATCAATTCGGCGCTCGTCTTACTGGAAAAGGCGGGACACCTTGAGCGCGGACAAAGCTCCAACTCAGGCATACGGGTGATTGATCGTGTCGCGCGCCAGGCACTGCGCGTTAACTGGACGGAGATTGCCAGCCGCCGCGCCGCCGATGAACGCAAGCTGCGCCAGATGCTTAATTACGCTTACAACGAAGACTGCCTGCGCCGCTTCATCCTGAATTATTTTGGTGACCGCAAACAGGCGACTCATTGCCGCTGTTCCAACTGCCAGCCGGTCATGAAATGGAAGGAGATTGAAGAAGCCGTCGAGGCCCTGGACACGCGATCCAAACGCAACGCCGCCCAACCTGCCGTGGCTGATTCGCCTGAAGGCCCTCGCGCGCTAAGCGAAGAAGAGCATTTGGCCGTGCGCAAGATCTTAAGCTGCGTGGCGCGAATGGACGGCAAGTTCGGCAAAGGCACTGTCGCTGGCGTACTGCGCGGATCGCGGGCGAAGAACATCACGGCCAACGAACTGGATCAACTCTCTACCTTCGGCCTGTTGCGCGAATATTCGCAGGATGAATTGACGCGCTTCCTGAACGCGCTGATCGTTGCCGGAGCCGTGCAGCAAAGCAGCGGCGCACGCCCCGTCATTAGCCTGGGCGAGTTGGGCCGCCAGGTCATGCTTGATCGGCAGCGCATCAAGCTTGATTTGGAAGGCGTCGCCGCCGATTTGTCCGACGAGGTTAATGAACAAAGTGAGCGGGCCGAGATTGAACGCCAGATTGCCAATCGTCCCAGTGAAACGATTGAAGAAACCTTCAGGCTTTATCAACAGGGATTGAGCGTCAGCGAGATTGCCGCCCAGCGCGAACTGAAAACCAGCACGATCGAAGTGCATCTGGCCACGTTAATCGCCGATGGTCGTGCCATCAATCTGGATAATCTGGTTGCCCCGGCAGACCGCGCATTGATCGAAGCAGCCGCTGAGCGTTGCCGGCAGGCCGGGCAGATTGGCTTGAGTCCGATCAAAGGCGAATTGCCCGAACACATCGGCTATGGCGCCATCCGCATGGTTTTGGGACTCATGGAAAAAACGGCAACCGATAAGTAACCTCCTTGAAAAAGAGTAGAACAGGTTGGCAACCTGTTCTATTCTTTTAATTGTTTCTGGGCGTTGGCCGAGACGACATGAATGACTCTTTTGACACTACGCCAAACGCTATGCTACAAAATGCCACTACTGCATAACCTAACGCTTTTTACGACCATTTTTGATAACAAGGTTGAGCAGTCCCAACGCCGTTGAAGCTCAGTAGCCCCCTGCGACCATTCGTCGTAAAAACATCCACCTTGACATACTCGCCCCCACCAACCAGTTATTCTCAGAAAGGAAAGCGAGGCAAATTCCATGACCGCAACCGCAACTGCGCTCGCCGTTGAGCGCCAATCCACGAAAGAAAAAGAACTACTGATTCGAACTATCAGCCTGACGATTCAGCCCATGACCCGCGAAGCTTTTGCGCCATATGGCGAGATTATCAGTAACCGCGGCGACGTCGCGCTTGATCTGGACGGAGGCGCGCCGAACGTCGCTGCGCAAACCGTCGAAGCGCGCCCGATGAGGTTTGACTTCCTGGGCCGTCACCTGCGCTCGGAACAATTTTTTGCGCCTCTGGGCGGCGCTAAATCCATCATCGCCGTCGCCCCTCCGTCGGAGGAAGGCGAGTCCGTTCCCGACATCAACCGCATGGCGGCGTTTCTGGTGGAGGGCACAGACGCTTTCAAGCTGCATCGCGGCACCTGGCACGTCAGTGCCTTCCCGGTTTTTGAGCGCGCAACCTTTCTGGTGCTCGACCGCGAAAACACACTGGAAGAAGATTTCGACCTACGTGATTTGAAGACCTCGCTAGGCGTCGTTGTTCAAATTCAACAGTAACACTGTAGCCGCGCGTTGTAAGAAAGACAGCCATCGGACGCTTTATTTCGGTGGCTGTCTTTCTGTATCAACAATTTAATCTCAACCCATTTTCCGACAGGACTTATTTCAAAATGAAGAAGTTATTTTCTAAATGCGCGCTGGTTACGGTGCTGCTGGCATTAGCGATGAATTTGACCGCCTGTAACGGTGGTAGCGTCGTATCCGACTCCTCATCGAAATCAGCGAGTGGTCAGCCCGCCAGCAGTCCTAATAGCATGTCAGCCGCAGCTCCGAACGCTGCCCCCCAGCAGGCTCCGCAACAAAACCAACAGGCGACGCCTTCACCGACCATTTTACCGATTATCAAACAGGCACAAGCAAAACCCGGCGTTCCAGTTCCCGTGCCCGAATCTATGAAGCGCCCATTGACGGCAGAGGAGATGCAGAAGGCATTGCAAGCCATGCCGCCCGAAGTGCGCGCGCGCATTCAAGGCATGCAGGCCGCACCGCCGGGCGCGATGCCGCAACCAACCAAGAAGCCGTAACGCAAATCCGGGCAGGTGGAATGAAGCAGGCATCTCGCTCTCCTATCACGATCTGCTCTTTACGTTTTTTTGATCAGCATTTGATCTTTCAGACTGGCCTGCTGGCGGGCTTGGCATTGAAGGCGAGCCGGTGGGGACGGTGGCGATGATTGTATCCGCCCTGCTGTGGCGGCAATCTCGCTTTTTCTCAAGACCAGTAATGGCATCGCTGCGGGCGCTATATTGGGGTTGATTGGCGTCAATTCGACTGGAAACCAGCGACCTATATCCGGCAGATCGTGACGGAAATTGCCGAATGGATTCGCAACCACGAAGACCAGTTAAAACAAATCTTCACCTAGCGGTCGCAATCGAGCCAAGCTCAAAGCCCAGCCGCTTGCTTACTTCTACGGCTCTGCTTACTATGCCTTTTCAATCCTGTCGCACTGAATTCCTGAACTGATATGAATACCTGTAAGAAAGAAGAAAAGGAGTGTTAGCAAATGCCTTATTCCGAAATGTTGATTAAACCTATGAGAGAAGATCTGACACGGTTGGGCGTGGAAGAAACCCGCACGCCTGAAGCCGTGGACGCCGCCGTTCAAAACACGACCGGAACGGTGATGGTCATCGTCAATTCCGTCTGCGGTTGCGCCGCTGGCAAAGCGCGCCCCGGCATCGCTCAGGCGTTAAAGCACAGCGTCGTGCCCACCAAAGCGATCACCGTTTTTGCCGGCGCGGATATTGACGCCACCGACCGCGCCCGCGGCTACTTCAAAGGCTACCCGCCGTCTTCACCGTCTATCGGCCTGATGAAAGACGGCAAGCTGATCTATCTGATGGAGCGGTACCAGATCGAGGGCCGCAACGCTGACCAGATTGCCAGCGAACTGACCACCGCGTTCGATAAATTCTGCGCGCCTTTGCAGCAACAGGCCGCAGCGACTGACTGAAGCCGATAGCTTAATCTGTCAGCAAATATTGAAGGGCAAACAGTGGGATTGAATCGCTGTTTGCCCTTCTTTCATTTTCCACCCATCAATTCCCTGGCCAATCCAGTGTATCGCCGCATCGCTTCCAGATTATTCATCGCCACGCCCAGCGCCTTTATACTGCCAATTATCACAACGGTCTTTTTCGCACGCGTCAGCGCGGTGTAGATCAGATTGCGGCTGAGCATCAGAAAGTGCGAAGTGTGCAGAGGCAACACGACTGCCGGATATTCGCTGCCTTGCGACTTATGCACCGTGATGCAGAATCCGTGCGCCAGTTCCAGCACATCGGCGGAATCGTATTGAACAATTCGATCCGCAAAGCGCACGGCAATTCCCTGCTCTGCCACGTCAATCATTTCAATCGTGCCCAGGTCGCCGTTGAAGACTTCCAGCTTGTAGTTGTTTACGCGTTGAATGACCTTGTCGCCAACGCGAAAGGTGCGGTTGCCGCGCACAAGTTCGGCTTTGGTTACAGCAGGAGGATTCAATGCCTGTTGCAAAACTTCGTTCAGGTGCGTGGCGCCCGCGAGGCCGCGATTCAT
>JBDSAM010000342.1:0-4720 GCA_039922135.1 Blastocatellia bacterium | reverse complement strand
CTGACGCCGAATCAGACGACCAGTTTTATGGCCTCAGACCTTGATCCGGGTTCGACCGGTTACATCATCGCCATCGCGTCCGACGCGGTGACGGGATGTCCGATCAACTTCAACTTCCTGATCGGCGATGAGTACGTCAAATTAGCCAGCGGCCACGCGGCCAACCTGGGTGCGGAAGCTTTTGCCGCCATCGCGGGCGGTCTGAGCTTCTGCAACACCAACTCGGTAACGGCGCAGTTGAACTTCGACGGCATCAGCTACAACCGAGTGCCGCGCGTGCTGGCCGTGGACAACGTAGCCAGCCGAGCTGACGGCAACGACACGCTGCTGGTCATCAACCGCATCGGCGGCAATCTGGCCACCGGAGCGGCGACGCTGATCAACCTGTTCGGCATCGCTTACGACGATTCGGAGAACGCCTTGAGCTTCGGCTTCGGTGGAACGTCCAGTAGCCCTGGCACCTGCCAATTCCGCGCCAGCTTATCAAATAGCTTCCCGCGACTGACCCCAAGGTTTGAACAATTCATCCCAGCGGGTCGAAGCGGCTGGCTGAAGATATACTCACAGGCCGACATCGGTCTGCTAGGAGCGGTACTCAACACGAACCCGAACGCGGGAACGAGCGCGGGGGCATTCGGTCAGGGCCACAACCTGCACAAGCTGACGCTGACATCAACAGTCACGTTGACGATCCCGATCTTCCCCACGGGGTGCTAGCAAGACTGACAAGTAAGGAGACGGGGAAAGTAGACGAGACACTCTTCTTTTCCCGTCTCCTCGGCTTGTTCTATTCATGATCGTGACCAACCCTCAGGCTATGCTTGCACCGTTTCAGCCCTGCGAGCTATAGTTGCGTTGTCTCTAAAACTCCTCCAACGGCTGTCAAATTTTTGAATTTTTCGGGAAAGTTTCCTCGCGCTACTTTGCAGTCGCGGGATTTTACCCTACGTCAAAGGGAGATTTTTCATGGCGAATGCGGCTAGCGTCACGACAGATACCACTCAATTCTCAGGGAATGGCAAACAGGTCAAGGCCTTTATTGCCAAGCCGAAAGATGTAGCAAAAGCGCCAGCAATCATCATCGTTCACGAATGGTGGGGCTTGAATCCGCACATCGAAGACATCGCGCAGCGGTACGCCCGCGAAGGCTTCATTGCTGTTGCCGCCGATCTGTATGACGGCGTGACGACGAAGGACGGGAAAGAGGCGGCGAACCTGATGGCGGCGCTCAAGCCAGAGCAGGGAATTGAAGCGTTGAAAGTGGTGCTTGATGGCTTGCGCGCGATGCCGGAAGTGACGAGCGTCGGCGTGAATGGTTTTTGCATGGGCGGCACATTCGCGCTGTTGCTGGCCTGCAATGCTAAGGTTGAAGCTTCAGTGCCGTTTTACGGCGACGTGCCGGTGGATACAACTTTGATCGGACGCTTGAATTGCCCGCTGCTATTCATCGGCGGCGAGAAAGATCAATGGATCACCGTGCAGAAGATGAAGCGGTTGGAGACGGCGCTGAAAGAGTACAACAAGCTAGGCGAGGTCCGAATCTATAAAGGCGCGGATCATGCTTTCTTCAATAACACGCGTCCGGAGGTTTACAACCCTAAAGATGCGGCGGATGCCTGGCAGTACGCGATTGGATTTTTCCACAAACATCTTCAATAAGTTTAGAGGCAAGGACAGGCCGCGAATGCCTGAGTAAGTCTATGACTGATGCGTTGGCCAATAAAGTAGTAATCATCACCGGCGCATCGTCCGGTATTGGGCGCGCGACGGCGCTGGCATTGGCTGCGCGCGGGGCGCGGTTGTCTTTGCTGGCGCGTTCGTATGATACCTTGACTGAGATTGCGGCGCAGGCAAACGCAGCCGGAGCCGCTGAGGTCGAGATATTCAGCTGCGATGTGCGTGATGAGAATTCAGTTGAACAGTCCGTCACTGCGACGCTGGAACGATTGGGGCGATTAGATATTTTGATCAATAGCGCGGGGCTGAGCTTGAATGGCGAGGTGGACGGATACAGGTTAGACGATTGGCGGACGGTGATCGAAACCAATTTGACGGGGACGTTTCTGACGTGCCGCGCGGTGCTGCCGCAAATGAAGCGGCAGGGTGCGGGCGAGATCATCAACATCTCTTCAGGCGCGGGCCGCAACGGGATTAAACAAATGGCGGCTTACTGCGCATCAAAGTTCGGCGTCATCGGCTTTACCGAATCGCTGGCACTCGAAGTCCGCAATCACAACATTCGCGTCTCATCTTTGCTGCCCGGTTCGGTGGCGACGGATTTTTCACGCGTTGCCAGACGGCAGGAGCAAAATGGTCGACAAGCGGATACGGACAATGGTTATTCGATGATGGCGGAAGAAGTGGCGTCAGTGATCGTGGCGATGCTGGAACAACCTCTTCAGGCATGGACAAGTGAAGTCATTTTGCGCCCGCTCAACACAGAACTGCGGCGCAGCACCACCAAAAAATAAACGAAGCGATTGAGATAGGGAGGGAATGATGGCGAGCGAAACGATCTTGTGCAAAGGATGCGGCATCACGCTAGTCCCTTTGATGAAAGTCTGTCCGCGCTGCGGCGAGGTTAGGGAAGGTTCGACACTGCCGAACACACAAGCCGCTGAAACGGGCGATATGGCGAAGTCGGCCATGGCTTCCGTTGTTCCCGCAAATACGCTTCGACAAGAACCGTTTGTTTATGACGAAGACGAATATGCCCCAGCGCGGAATGTTGTGCTGCTTTCGCCGGAAGATTCCAAACGCCGGTTTCCGCTGCTGACGGGCGCGCAGATCTCGATGGTGGCGGTTGGGATCGGATTGGTCGTATTGGCAATCGTGATTGCGATTCTGCTGTGGCGGCAGCAGCGGCGAGACGTTTTGCAGTCAGCCAATGCCGCAGCAACGCAGATGCAGACTCTGTCTTCCGCAGTTGCGGTAACACCTTCGCCGAACCCCAGTCCGACACCTGGCGATGATTCAGTTATTCTTGAGTCCGTCAAATCAGCCTTGATGGCCTATAACCCGCTAGGCTTCACGCGCTACAAATTCGAGCTTAAGGACGGCATCGTTACGATCAATGGCGAGGCCGAACATCAACCAGAAAAAGACGGTGCCGAGAATGTTGTGCGATTGCTGGTTGGCGTTAAGTCTGTCGTCAACAACCTGCAAGTAAAACCCAGTCTGGCAAATCCTGCCGGTGAACAAGTGAAACTCAATCTGGCCGAAGCAACGCTGCTTGATGATGCATTGCGCCGCCAGGCATTGGAGAAAGAGAACAAACCGGCAAACACTGAACTGCAAATGCCCGCCCCCCAGCGCCCTGATCCGCAACGCGAAGCTGAACGCCAGCGGCGCGAACAACTGGCAGTCAAACAGCGAGAAGAAGACGCCGCAATGCGCAAAGCCGCTGAAGAGAAGATCAAGCGCGAGGCCGAAGAGTACGAAAAGCGGCTGGAGGAGTTGCGCAACGTTGAAGCCAACCGCCGGGCGCGTGCCGAACAGGCGCGGCTGGATACGGCGTCATTGCGTTTTGGAACCATCGCCTGGAATGGCATTGTGGATGGCGTGGATGAAATCATTATTTCCGGCTCAAGCGCTTCCGTACGCCACGTCAATGGCAACCCGCCGCGCGAAGTTCGCGCTTCTTTCAGCGCACCAGTACCGCGCTCGCCAGCGGATGTGAAATTGGTAGGGATCAATGGGCGCGGCTTAGTGGACATTGTGCAGCAGCCTTCTGCCGCGAACGGCTACACCATCATCGTCCGGATTGACGACAGTTCAAAAGGCGGCGATAAACGCTACGAGTTCACGCTGCGCTGGAATTTGCAGTAAGACGCCAGTGAAAAGATGAAATCATTTGATGGATGAAATTTAAGCCACCATTTTCCACCAATCTTGACGAGAAAATAGAGCAACTCAAATTCGTCATCCAAAACCTGGAAGCAGTTTACGGCGTTCCGCGTAACACCTGCCACGACGATCCATTGGATGAGCTGATCAGCACCATCCTTTCGCAATCCACAACGAACGTGAATAGCGACCGCGCCTTCGCCGGTCTGAAGAAGCGGTTTCCAAATTGGGAATTGGTGCGCCGCGCGCGTTCAACAAGCATCGCACTAGCGATCAAGTCAGGTGGTTTGGCCAACTTAAAGTCCGTCGTCATCAAAAATATCTTAAATGAAGTTCTGGCGCGCCGAGGAAATCTGGATCTGTCTTTTTTGAAGATAGATCCAGTTGATGAAGCCTGGCGATTTCTGATTTCGCTCAAAGGCGTTGGGCCGAAAACGGCTGCATGCGTTCTTTTATTTTCTTGTCAAAGACAAGTCTTCCCGATGGACACGCATATCTTTCGCATTACGCGTCGTCTTGGGATAGTGCCTGAAAAGATTAGCGATGAACAAGGACATGAATTGATGGAAAGACTGATCCCACCAGAAAAACATTACTCGCTTCATATCAATCTGATTGTTCACGGCAGAAAGATATGCCTAGCGCGCAATCCAAAATGTGGCCAGTGTGCGCTTATCGAGCAGTGTGAATACGGGCAATCTTTGATCTAGACGAGCTAACAAAAAATCAAAAGCTATATGACCTACCTAGGGATTGTCCAAATCCTAGTTGAAATTTTTCTCAGGCGAGCCATTGGCACAGAGGGATTCTTAGTTGAAATTCAGTGACCCTGAACCCAAACAAGGAGACCTTTCATGTCCAAACCTGAGATTAA
>JBDSAM010000341.1:0-6671 GCA_039922135.1 Blastocatellia bacterium | reverse complement strand
GCTTGAGTCCGATCAGGTAATAGCCGCCATCGGCAGCGGGGCCGAGCACAACACGGTCACCCGGAGCGGTGAGCGCGCGCGCAGCCCGCGCTAGCCAAGCCGTCGGCAAGGTCGGGCTATCAGAATCTATCAAGCATAGTGATTCGTAACCCACGGCCAGCAAATCTTGCGCCGCATAAAACAATCGGTCGCCGAATGCTTCGCCGCGTTGCGCAAGCAAGCTGAACTCCGCCGGCAACATCCCGTCGAAGGCCGCTTCCGCGCCAACGGGCGTGTAGACGGCAATGCCGACGGCGGACTCGCCCAACGACACGAGAGAAATATTGTTGACCGTATCGCGCAGGAAGCAGCCGCTCAATTCGGCAGCTTCAACCGGCGTCAACGGCGGCGACAATCTGGTTTTGGATGCGCCCGCGCGCGGCGCTTTGATCATCACGCCCAAGGCACAGCGCTGGCGCAGCTCTGCCATAGGCGATTCAGGATGGAGGACACGATAAGTTGGACTCATTATTCCTTTAGGGTGGGTTGGTGAAAGTTTCAGTTTTGCCTTACGCAACTGAAGTGAAAATGGATTGATCGAAATTTGTTCTTCTCAAGAGTCAAGAATAGTGGAATGACGGATTCAGCCCATATGTTCATGATTTCATGATAATGAAGGGGCCATCAAAAAGAGTTCGTTTTTAGTAAAGTAGGGTCAGCCAGTTTTTATTGAATCAGAAAATTTTTGACAGCAACGTTAGCCAGCTAACGTTGAACTCACTTTCCTTCTGTTAAAGTCCATTTGTTCCCATAAAAAATAAATCGGCGTTGCCGAGGTTGTGATTCACCCAAGCGCATCCTCAGAGGTTGAAGATGCCAGACAAACGAAGACTCAAGGCAGCCGCGTTGGCTGGCCTGGTGGCTGCGGTTTTGATGACGCTCAGTATGGTGGTCTTGCGCTCTGCATTTGGCGTCGCCATGCCGGCGGAGTTGTTCGGTGACCGGATCGCAGCATTCCTCAGCGTAGATACATTCCTCAAGATGCTGGATCGCCTGGGTGGCTACAACCATCTCAAACAGCTCGGTGTCAGCTCCGTCATTATCGGACAACTCGCCGTAGGCGTCATCGGCGGCTTGCTGTATGGCGTTTTCATTGGGCGCGGGCGTGATGCGACAAGCGCTACCTCTTCCAACAGGCATCGCCGCGGACTGATTTTCACCGCGCTGCTGGTTGGCGCACTCTGGTTGCTTTCCATCCTCTTGCTCTGGCCGACGCTCAGCACCCATTACCAAGGCTTGCCGCCAAGTCAGGCGAGATTGACGACGATCATCGCTCTGCTTTTCTCTTACGCGGTTTATGGAGCGGCGCTAATCTTCTGCTATCACTTCTTGAAGGATCGCGCGCCGAATCGCGAAACCGGAACGGGTGCCGAACCGACTGGGCGGCGCGCCGTTTTAGTTGGTGGCATCGGCGTAGCGGCAGCAATTGGCAGTGGCTGGCTGCTCCGCAGGCTCTACAATCTGGCTTCCTTCAGCTACGACGGCACGCAATACAAGGGGGCTGATGTGCAAGCAATCACGCCGAATGATCGCTTTTATGTCGTCACCAAAAACGTCGTTGATCCGAACATCACACCTTCCTTGTGGCAACTCGAAATCACCGGTCTGGTCAAACAGCCTAAGGTGTGGAGCTTCGATGAATTGAAGAAGCTGCCCGCGACGACGCAGGAAACGACCTTGCGCTGCATCAGCAATGGAGTCGGCGACGGATTGATCAGCAACGCCGTGTGGAAAGGTGTGCCGCTGCGCGCATTGATCGAAGCCGCTGAAGCACAGCCGGGCATCGTCGAAGTTTTGCTGCGCGGCGTGGATGGCTACACCGATACCTTCGCCTTCAGCAAAGCGATGGAGCCGACGACGATGGTGGTTTATGAGATGAATGGCCAGCCGTTGCCGCCGCATCACGGCTACCCGGTGCGCGTCATTGTGCCGGGATTGTTCGGCGAGAAGAACGTCAAATGGGTGACGCGGATTGAATTGATTGACCACGATGCGAAAGGCTTTTACGAGCAGCAGGGGTGGGGGCCGAACTTCATCGCGCCGACGATGGCGCGCTTCGATCAGCCGGACGACAAACAGAAGATCAAGCTATCAATGGCGGCGGGGGGCGTGCCGCTTAAGGGCATCGCGCATGCCGGAGACCGCGGCGTGTCAAAGGTCGAAGTCAGCGCCGATGACGGCCAAACTTGGCAGGCGGCGCGGATTGATTACGCCCAATCGCCGCTGGCATGGGTGCTGTGGAGTTATGACTGGCGACCCGCCAAGCCGGGCGAATACAAACTGGTCGTGCGCGCCACGGACGGCCAGGGCGCGTTGCAAACGGCTGAAGAACGCGGCACCGCACCGCAGGGCGCGACGGGTTATCACCGCATCACCGCAAGCATCGAGGCCTAGGGGAGTCGTAACGAATGACAGAAAGTATCGAAGTTGAGCCGTCCGGTTTCCCCGCGGACAAAGCGCCAGAAAGCTTGTTTGAACGATTCCACTGGCTCTATGCCTTCTGCCGCGAACACCTCTTTCGCGATGACACAGAATTGATCGCCGCTTCGTTGTGGCCCGGCGGAATTCCGCAGCATGCAACGCACCTGCTCGAAATCGGCTGTGGGCCGGGCTTCTATTCGTGCCGCCTGGCCGAACGTTTCAAACGCTTGCGCGTCACCGGTATTGATCGCGCCGAACAGCAACTGCAACGCGCGCGACTGCGCGCGGCAACACACGGACTGGACAACTGCCGTTTTGAAAACGCTGATGCGCTCGAGATTGGGTGTCCCGATAAGGCGTTCGATACGGTCGTCGCCTCGCGGCTCTTCACGATTCTGCCCGAACGAGAGCAGGCGCTTGGTGAAATGTACCGTGTTCTGCGGCGAGGCGGACGATGTTTCATCGCGGAGCCACGTTCGTTGTTGCGCGCGGCCATTCCGCTGCACGCAATGTGGCTGCTGGCGCGGCTGGCGGGTTTCTGCCGCGAGAATCCGGGATCGTACCGCGAGCCGCGAAACATCGCCGTGCTCAACGCCGGCGAGTTCGGCGCGCTCATCGCGTCCCAACCTTGGAGCAAAGTTCGGCGTCGGCAAGACGCTTGGTATCAATATGCCATCTGCGAAAAAGGCGCGTAGTTGGGTGGGACGAGCAAGAGAGCAAGGGCGCGATAGATGCGTGCCAAGTCGAATGAAGAGGGGATAAAACAGCAATGGAAGGCGGAAATATAACAGCCAAGATTTGTAACAGACTTGAAGGATGCGCTGATTGCATGGCCTAAGTCCTGAGTACATCCCGCACAGTTTATAGCAGTAAGGGCGTGATTATTCTGTACGCCGCAAGATCAAGCTTCGCCAATAACCGCGTGGCAGGCGTGCAAATTTAGAACAATCGGCAATCAAGCAGTACCCAACATTAATGACAAACACAGGTCGGACCGTGTCTGTCATTGACAATCGAAAAGGAGAAAGCAATGGCAACAATGGATCACCCGCATCACTTGGAAAGCAGCACGGGACTGACGCTTGAACGCCTTGGCGAGAAAATCATTCGTTACGGACTTGTCGCCGTCCTGCTCTGGGTCGGGGCGTTGAAGTTCACCGCCTACGAAGCCGAAGGGATTCAGGGCTTGGTCGCCAACAGCCCTTTTATGTCCTGGGGCTACAAGCTGATGACCGTGCGCGGATTTGCGGCGCTAATCGGCGTGACAGAAATCGCCTTCGGTCTGTTGATCGCCACGCGCGCCTTTGCGCCGAAGCTTTCGGCCATCGGCAGCATAGGGGCGATTGGAATGTTTCTAGTCACGCTGACCTTCGTGCTGACGACGCCTGGCGTCTGGCAGCCGGGTTATGGCTTCCCGTTCCCGTCGCCGATGCCAGGGCAATTTCTACTGAAAGACCTGATGTTTCTCGGCGCGGCGATCTGGACGGCGGGCGAAGCGTTACGCGCCGCGCGTCGTCAACCGTGACACGTTACTTGCAAAGGAGCCATTCAGAAGAGAGGTAATGATGAGCTATGGAAGAAAGAGAGGCGTGCGCCACGATGGCGACGTGTGGAAGGGATTAGCAGCAGGATTAATCGGCGGGCTGGTCGCTTCGTGGACGATGAATCAGTTCCAGTCACTGCTGAGCAAACTGTCCGAAGGCGGTGAGCAAGGGCAAGGCGGACAAGGTTCGCAGCAGAAGTCAGGACAAAAGGGCGGTCAGAGTAAGCAACCAGCAAAGAACAAGCCGGACGAAGAGGAGAAAAAAGAGAGTGATAACGCAACGGTCAAGGCCGCTTCCGCGATTTCAGAAGGCCTCTTCGATCACAAGCTGACCAAGAGCGAAAAGAAAATCGCCGGCCCCGCCGTGCATTACACAATGGGCACACTGTCTGGCGGGTTTTATGGAGCGGCGGTTGAGTTCGCGCCATTGATCGGCATGGGGTGGGGGCTGCCGTTTGGCGCGGCCTTCTGGCTGGCGGCGGATGAAGCGGCGGCGCCCGCGCTGAGACTTTCCAAAGCGCCGGCGGAGTATATCCGCTCTCAACACATGCTTCCGCGCTCGCCTCGCACTTCGTTTACGGATTGACGGCCGAAGTGGTGCGGCGCGCGGTGCGCGCGGTGTTTGAATGAGCCGTTGATCGGCGCGCAATCGTCATCTTCAACCAGGAAACAAGGAGTCAAGTCATGGTCAAAACAGCATTACTCGTCTGAACGCCTATCTGGCCAGCCAGCCCGCCCCTGTTGGCGCTCATGTAGACGCGAAGGCCGCCGCGCGCGGGCGCGAGACATTCCGCACGATTGGCTGCACGCAGTGCCACAACGTGGATCAAAGCAAATTCGTGCCGCCCTTCATTGTTGAGATGAAGACGATCTTTCCGGGCGACAATCCAACGATTCTGGCGCAACGCACACCGCCGCTGAATCCCGTGCAGGACACGCCTAGCTTTTTCTTTGACGACAAGATGGCGGTAGTTAACGCATCTTTGCGCGGCGAGAAACGCGGCATCGCCCTGCCGTTATTGCTCGATCTGGCGCGCAAGCCGGTCTTCTTGCACGACAACACGGTGCCTAGCCTGGAAGAGTTATTCGATCCCAAACGCGGCGCTACGTCCCCGCATCCCTTCTATCTGCCCGATTCAAAGCAGCGTGGAGAGGTGATCGAGTTCCTCAAAAGTCTCGATACGGATCGCATGGCTCGTAGATAGAAGAGCTAGCGACTTGATTGAATCGAGGGACAAGGCCGGGTCAGTGCGGCGGCGACCGTTTCGGAATTCCTCAATCACGCGACGGCGGCGATCAAGAAGAGCGAAGGTTAGTTAAAACTACCGGAGGGGAAATGAACACGGACAAAGCCGGAATAGAAAATATGCTTGAGCAAGCGGCGCGAGCGAACGGCGGCGAATCTGTGCGGCAAGGCTCGCAACAGAAGCGGGGCTTGAGCGCGCCGGGCAGACCGGAAGTGGTCGTCATCACCGGAGCTTCGGCGGGCGTGGGACGCGCCGCCGTGCGCGAGTTCGCCAAACGCCGGGCGCACATCGGTCTCATCGCGCGCGGGGCGGACGGGCTGGAAGGCGCGCGGCGCGAGGTTGAAGCGGCGGGCGGACGCGCGCTCATCTTGAAGACGGACGTGGCCGATGCCGAAGCGGTCGAGCGCGCAGCGGCGGCAGTGGAAGAGGCGTTTGGCCCGATTGATGTTTGGATCAACAACGCGACCGCGTCCGTCTTTGCGCCGATCAAAGAGACGAGGCCTGATGAATTCAAGCGTGTCACGGAAGTCACCTACCTAGGCTGCGTGTATGGCACGATGGCGGCGCTCAAACGCATGCTGCCCCGCAATCGCGGAACGATTGTGCAGGTCAGTTCCGCGCTCGCCTTTCGCGGGATTCCTTTGCAGGCAGCCTACTGCGGCGCGAAACATGCTATCGCTGGCTTCACCGAATCTTTGCGCTGCGAGTTGATTCACGACAACTCGAACGTGCATGTGACGATGGTTCACATGCCCGCGCTGAACACGCCGCAGTTCAGTTGGAACAAATCTCGTCTGCCGAGACAGCCGCAACCTGTGCCGCCGATCTTTCAACCCGAAGTCGCCGCCGCAGCGATCTACTACGCGGCGCATCACCGCCGCCGCGAACTGAGCGTCGGCCTGCCGACGGTGCAGGCGATCTGGGGCGAGAAAATCGCGCCCGGATTGCTCGACTACTATCTGGGGCGCACGGGCTACGACGCGCAGCAGACGGACGATTTGATTGACGCGAACCGTCCCGACAATTTGTGGTCGCCGGTGGCGGGCGATCACGGCGCGCATGGAATTTTCGACGCGCGCTCGTCTTCATTCAGCCCGCAGTTGTGGGCGAACATGCACTGCAAAGTTTTAGCGATGGCCGGCGCGGGCGTCGCCGCCGGATTTGCTTGCGCCGCGCTGTGGCGGAGAAAGCGTTAAGTTTTTGTCGTCGGGCGCAGTCGTTTTTTGATTTGCGCTCTGGAGGTTTGAACTCGTGCCTGATTTTTCGTGCGATCTGTCTGATGCGGCCATTCCTTTGCCGCACTCATGGGAACACACCATCGGCAGCGGCCACGCGCTGCTCGCCTTGCGCGCCGATTGGCAGGCGCAACTGCGTCGCGCGCATGACGAATTAGGCTTTCGTTACGTCCGCTTTCACGGGTT
>JBDSAM010000340.1:0-8153 GCA_039922135.1 Blastocatellia bacterium | reverse complement strand
GAGACGATGGTTACCATAGCAGCTTGCCATTTCTTCTTCCTCTTTGTCTTTTTCGGTTGGCCCGGATCGTGGACATACTATTCTTATCTGTTGGTTATCGGGATTGGATTCGCGCTGACGCTTTATCACGTGCGTCCTGCGCTGGTGATGTTGATGATCTTGGTTGCGCTGACGGGACATATGCAGACATACAAGATTGCTGTCAACGCCTGGCAATGGGCCAAGCGTTCACCCGAAACTGCGGGCCTGTGGGCGCATGCAGATCAGCGCAACGAATGGTTGCAGGTGCGCGCCATCGCTGGTGGGCGAGAGATTTTCTATTTGAACAATGGCTGCCCGGAAATACTTTTCCCCAACGTGCGTGGGCCAATCAGCTTCTTTCTTTCACCCGATTCGCAAACGCCCAAAGAGTTCGACCATATCCGGCGGCAGTTGGAACAAGCCGAAGTTGTTGTCACCTTCAACCAAGGCCCGATTCTGGACGCGTGGTACTGGCCCGAATTTGCTCAACAACGCGCTGAATTCGTTGACACCTGGCAAGGGAAATATTTGACTGTTCACGAACGCAAGCGACAATAGTGCACCAACTCAATCAATGGGGATCGGTAGCTGTAATATTTCCTCCGATCCGCTTCGATCCAAGGCACGCGAGTAACACGATGAAAACCAACCATCTCAAACTAATTCCGATTTTTGCGGCTGCTTTACTAGTTGCCGCGACCTGCCTTTTCGAACGCCCCTCGTGGGCTGTAACAAATTCGATAGTGACGGTTGGATTTCCCGCCATTTCCCCGGTGGTTACGCTCGATGTGACTAAGCCGGTCAGCGAAATCACCGCGCCCGCGGGCGGATGGAGCTTTCGCAATCACGTCATCCCTATCTTGACGCGGCTCGGCTGTAATTCGGGCGCGTGTCACGGCGCGGCGGCGGGCAAAGCGGGGTTCAAGCTGACCCTTCGCGGCTATGATCCTGAAGCCGATTTCAACGTGCTGACGCGGCAATCGTCGGGACGACGTGTCAACCAGATGGAACCGGCGAAAAGCCTGATGCTGCTGAAACCGACGATGGCTATCGGGCACGGCGGTGGCAAACGGATTAAGGTAGATTCGCTGGAATACAAAGTCCTGGTTGAATGGATCGCGGGTGGGATGAAGCCACCCGCCGAAAGCGACGTTCGCATCACCAAGGTCGAAGTCACGCCGAAGGCTTCAACGCTTGCCAGCGGCGCGGAACAACAGCTTCGCGTACTGGCGCAGTTCAACGACGGCCACGCCGAAGACGTAACGAAGTGGGTGAAGTATTCGTCAGCCGACCCGGCCACGGCTTCGGTGGATGACGAAGGCAAGGTCAAGATGCAGGGCAATGGCGAGACAGCCATCAGCATCTGGTATCTCAGCCAGGTTTCGTTCGCCCGCGTCGCCAATCCTTACCCGAACAAGATTGCGCCGGAAGTTTTTGCCCGTTCTCCTCGGCAAAACTTCATTGACGAACTGGTCATCAGGAAACTTCAAACCTTGAAGATCGCGCCGTCGGAACAATGCCCCGACCGCGAATTCATCCGTCGGGCTTTTCTTGACGCAACCGGCACGCTTCCTGCGCCGCAAGAAGTCGAGAGCTTTCTGGCTGACGGCACTCCAAATAAACGCACCAAGCTGATTGATTCGTTGCTTGCCCGCGATGAGTTCACCGATTACTGGACGAACCGCTGGTCGGACGTGCTGCTGGTGTCGAGCGACAAGATCGGTTCGACAGCAATGTGGTCGTTCCACAACTGGATTCGCGATGGCGTGGCGGCCAATATGCCGTGGGACAAAATGGTGCGCGAGATCGTCACGGCTAGCGGCAACACGCTAGAAAACGGCGCAGCCAACTATTACGTCATGCACAAGGATGTGACCGATCTGACCGAAAACGCTTCGATGGCTTTCTTGGGAATGTCCATCACCTGCGCGCGCTGCCACAATCATCCGCTGGAAAAATGGACGCAGAAACAATACTTCCAAATGGCCAACTTGTTCGCGCGTGTGGGCTTGAAAAACGGAGTGAGGGCTGGCGATGTTCAGGTTTATTCAAATCCCGCGGGTGAAGTGAATCATCCGCGATTGGGCAAGCCGCTGCCGCCCGCGCCGCTGGATGGCGAAGCGTTGGGGTTTGATTCAACCAAAGACCGCCGCCAGCATCTGGCCGATTGGCTTACCTCGCCTTCAAATCCCTACTTTGCCAAAGCTGTCGTCAATCGCGTCTGGAAGAACTTTATGGGGCGCGGCCTAGTCGAAGCGGTGGACGATATGCGCGCCACCAACCCGCCGTCGAACGATGAACTGTTGGCCGCGCTGACCAAAGACTTCACCGATCATGGTTTTGATCTGAAGCACTTGATTCGCACGGTCATGAACTCCGCAGCCTACCAGCGATCTTCAAAGGCCAACGAGGCGAACAAACAGGACGAGCGGTTTTATTCGCGCTACGTCATCAAACGTCTGCCCGCCGAAGCCCTGCTCGATGCGGTTTCGCAAGTGACCGGCGTGCCGACCGACTTTCCCGGCTATCCGGCGGGGATGCGCGCGATGCAGCTTCCCGATGCGCGCGTCAATTCCTACTTCCTGACTATCTTTGGCAAACCGCCGCGCTTCGCCACCTGCGAATGCGAGCGCACATCGGAGCCTTCCGTCACCCAAGCCCTGCACGTCATCAACGGCGACACGATCAATCAGAAACTGCGCGCGCCGGGCGGTTTGGTGGATTCGTTCTTGAAGCTGGGCGTGACCGACGAGGTGTTGATCAATCACCTTTACCTATCCGCGCTCAGCCGTCAGCCAAGTAAGGATGAAATCAACCGGTTGCTAGCGGTGATGAATGACAACAAGCAAGCAGCGAAGGATTCCCGCGACGCCCGGCGACAGGCGATTGAAGATTTGGCTTGGGCGGTTCTGACTAGCAAGGAGTTTTTGTTCAACCATTGACCTCTCCCAAAAAACGCGATCACGCCTGCTCATCGCGCTGGCTTACGCCGGGTTCATCAGTTTGGGAATGCCGGATGGATTGTTAGGCGTGGCCTCTGATACGCGTGTAGTTCGGGCTACCGGTGGGCGCGCTTTGATCGCTGCTCATCGTCACAACCGCGAGCTATGCTATGAATCAAACACTTTCCCGTCGCGCCTTCATCGCCGGAGCTTGCAACGCATTGACCGTTCCAGCCGTCGCCGCAGCTTTTGAACCGATCATAGATATTCACCAGCACACACATTACTGGGGGCGTAGCAATGAAGATTTGCTTCGGCATCAACGCGCGCTTGGCGCAACCCGAACGGTGTTGCTGCCCGCCGGGTCGAAGTTCGGATTGGAGGCCGAGTGTTACGGCAACAATTCGGCGCTTGCATTGGCGCGGGCGTATCCAAAAGAGTGTGTCTTCTTCGCCAACGAGGTTGCCGATTTGCTCGAAGCGCGACAGGTGATTGAGAAGTATTTGAAAGCCGGAGCCATCGGCATCGGCGAACAGAAGTTCTTCGTGGATTGCGATTCAAAGCATATCGAAGTGATCGCTTCGTTGGCGCGCGATTACAACGTGCCGGTGCTGATGCATTTTCAACATGGGAAATACAACACAGGCTTTGAACGCTTTCACAAGGTACTCGAAAAATTTCCTCGCGTGAACTTTATTGGTCATGCGCAAACGTGGTGGGGCAACATTGACCGCGCGCACGATCAAACGGTGCTCTATCCCAAAGGCAGCCTGACGCCGGGTGGATTGACTGACCGTTGGCTTGGCGATTATCCCAACTTGTACGGCGATCTTTCGGCAGGTTCGGGGTTGAATGCCTTGCTGCGAGATGAAGCATTCACGCGCGAGTTCTTCAATCGTCATCAAAATAAGCTGATGTACGGCAGCGACTGCCAGGACGCAGACACCAAGGTCAAAGAATGCAGCGGCATCAAATGTTTGGAAGCTGTCAGGCGGCTTGCGCCAAGCAAGAAAGTCGAGCGGAAGATTTTATTTGAGAACGCGCGGCGGGTGCTGAAAATCAAATAAGCGAGAGCTTGGAATGGCGAAGTCTTTGGAGTGCGACGGCTACGGGCGCCGCACTCCAAAGAACTCCTTTAACTTGGCTATTTCTTCATGCCGCGGATATGTTTGACCACGGCGGTAACCTCTGCCGGTTTAAGTTTGCCTTTCCAGGCCGGCATAAAATCGCCCTTGCCGTTGTTAATGGCGGCGGTAATCTTGGCGGCGGTGTGGTTTTTTTGAAATTTGGCGTCGGTGAAATCTTCGATGCCCTGCTTCTTGTATTTCTCCACGCCTTTACCGTCCGCGCCGTGACACTTAGCGCATTTGGCAACGTAGATCGCGGCTCCATCTTCAAATGCAATCGGGTTAGCGCTGGCTGCATTTGAACCAACCGACATTGCAATCAACACGGTAGTCAGTGCCGACGTGATTGTGGCCAGTTTTACTTTATCCATATTTTTCATTGATATTTTATCTCCTGTAAGTTGGTGCCGGAATGAATCCGGGCCGAAATGTATCTCGCAATGTAAGGGGTTATTTCAATTTTACCATCCATTCGACGATTGCTTTCTTATCTTCGTCCTTCAAATCAGGAAAATTTGCGGGCATGGGCTTCTTCAACCCATAAGCTCGCGCATCATCCAGAATTTTTATCAGATCATCGTGCGCGCGATTTGGCTTGGCGGCCACGCCCAGCAGCTCCGGCGCGCTGGCTCCTTCTCCTTTATCGCCGTGGCAATCAGCACAGCTTTCCATATAGGCATTCGGCGCAACGGTGTCATTGCTCGCTGCCTTGGCGGAAACAGCAACAGTCTTGGCGCCGATCTGCTGCGGCTGAAAAGGAGCTTTGAAGAATGCGTGCATCTCTTCGTCCTGCTGTTTCAGCTTTTCGGCGAATTCAGGGTTGTGCCTGTCCTGATACTTCGACAAGTAGATTAATCCACCTGCGCCCGCAAGCATCAAAATCAATAGTGCTGTGGCCAGTGGACGTTTGAACGGGTTACGCTCTCCCTTCCGGTCAAAGAACGGCAGCAAGAATAGCACGCCGAAAATTATTGCAGGCAAGACCACCGTCGGGATGATCGCAAACTTGCCTGGAAAATATTTGAGCAACTGGAACAGCGGCATGAAGTACCACGGCGGGCGCGCCAAATAGTCCGAAGTGGGATCAGCGACCGGCCCAAGCTCAGCAGGCCACTTTAGCGCCAGATAGGCCAGCACGACAAAGAGCGCCAGCATCGCGACTGAGTCTTTGAAGATTTGCTTCGGGTAGAAGCGGTCCACGCGGTGATTATCGCGGTCATGGTAAGGACCGGCAGGCCCTGCTTTGCGAAACAGCAGGACGTGCAATCCGGCCAGGGCAATCAGTGCCAGCGGCAACAGAAACACGTGCGTGGTAAAGAACCGCGAAAGCGTGACGGTCGTTAGATCAGTGCCGCCGAGCATGATCTTCTGCTGCAACGATCCGATGATGGGGATTTCTCCGGCAATTGCAGTCCCGACCTTGGTGCCGAAGTAGGCTGCCTGATCCCACGCCAACAGATAGCCTGTGAAACCGAACGCAAAAATAATCAAAAGCATGACCACTCCAAGGCCCCAGACCAGTTCGCGTTTGCGTTTATACGCGCCGTACAGAAACGTCTGCGCCAGGTGTGCGATCGCCAGAATGATCATCGCGCTGGAACCGTAATGATGAATGCCGCGCAACAGTGCCCCTCCTGGCACTACCTTTTGAATGTAAGCAACGCTGGCGTGCGCATGATCTGCGGTGGGCGCGTAATAAAGCGTCAAGACAATTCCAGTCACAATCTGCAATATCATCAGGAAGAGCAACAGGCTGCCGAAAACATAAGCCCATCGGGAGCCGCCTGGAATCGGCTCGTTCAAAGCTTCATCCATCGCGTGGCGTATGCCCGTGCGCTCGTCCAGCCAATTCATTAACATACTGCCCTTGGAAGATTTCTCGGCCATTTAGCTCAAGACCTCCTTTTGCGAAACGCCCTGTTTGAAGTCCATGTATTTGACCTTCAGGATATCGCCTTCGATCTTGTGCTCCAACACGTCCAGCCCGCGCGGCGTTGGCCCTGCCACTGCATTGCCTGCGACATCCCATTTGCTGTTGTGGCAAGCGCAAATGAAGGCTTCTTCCTTTGCATTAACCGTGCAACCTAGGTGCGGGCAGACAGCGGTGAAGACCGTTATCTTTTCGCCGTTCTTAAGAACCCAAACCAGCTTCTGCGAATTGAATTCGCCCCAGCCAGCATTTTGCGAAACGATGACGTTATGTTTGGTAGGCTTCCCTTCAGGAATTTCAGCCAAAGGCCCGACATCCGTCCACGTTTCAGCCCCCCCGGACGAAAGTGCAGGCGAAATGGCAAAGCGACCAATAGTTACCCCTAGGACGGCAGAAATTCCGGCGGCAATCAGCCCACTGATGACCCCCAAAAACGTTCGCCGTTCACTGTTGTTCTCTTCTGATGCGTGATGAACCGACATTCAAATCTTCCTCCATGAAGACCCACTCTGTGACAATGACTCGCTAACAAGCACGCACTGTGGCGCAAGTAGCCGTGATTGAGCGCACATACACCGGTCTATGCAAGCTGCATTCAAAAATGGCCGCATGGGCAGAAATTACCACACGGGCAAACTGGCAAAAACTTATGACGTGTAAGACTTGGTACTCTTGGATAATGAGTGATTGCGATTTTTAACTTGGAATCGGGATTTTGCAAAGTCTGTTTGGATAAATTACTTCATTTCTTCGAATGGTTTGTTGAATCCACACAGCAATGACTTCAGTCTTTCACGGTGAAAGAAACAAAAGTCTCGACAATAAATGCTGCTCAATTGAAATCTGATTTTGCGGCAGCTAGAATTGCAGAGGATTCAACGCAGTCTAATTCAGAAGATGATAGAAATATCCCGAGATAATCCGACTAAACGGCAAATCGCGAATTTGACCTTGTTTGAGCCAACAACAGTATGGCGCCAAGGGACGAATGGAGATTTCCTGCAACGTTTCCGCCACGTCTGCGTTCAATGTCGCGCTGAAGGACTGGCGATATGACACAACAGCTTATAGATAGTTTTAGCATTACACGGAGGATAGAAAATGAAGAGCAAGAATTTGATGGCGGCATTATTACGGATCGGGACGGGTTGCGCGCTTCTGTCGTTATTGACGGTCAGCGCCTTTGCTCAACTCGGTCGCATCGAGGGAGAAGTCGTCAAGGCAGGCACTACCGAGCCGGTCATCGGCGCAACGGTCGAAATTGTCCGAATGGACATAAAAGGCAACTACCCGCTCAAATCCGATAAGAAAGGCAAGTTCCTGCACGCAGGTGTCCCTTACGTCGGAAAATACACAATCCTGGTTTCGGCCGACGGTTTTGAACCGACATTCCTAGGCCCAGACATCAGGCCAACCGGCGAGCCGATTAAAATCGAGCTACGCCCTGGTGATGGTCGAAAGATTACGATTGACGATGTAAAGAAGATGCAGGCTGGAGGCAAAGGCGCGGCTCCTGCGGCTGGCGGTGCCGCCGCTCCTAAAATGACCGCTGAAGAAGCGAAGAAAGCCAAAGAGGAATATGAAAAGGCAATGGCCGACCGAGGCGAGGCCGAAAAGTTCAATACCTCTATCCAGCAAATCAACCTGAAGCTTAAAGAAGGCAACGATGCGATGGCCAAGCCCGATCTACCTGCCGCCATTGCTGCCTTTAAGGAAGCAGTCGCGCTGAATCCCAGCATTCACATCTCGAATGGCAACCTGGCGATCGCCCTGCAAAAACGTGCTGTCAGTGAATTCAACGGTGGCCAGCGCGACCCAGCCAAACAGGACTTCATTGAGTCAGTTGCGGCAAGCAACAAAGCAATCGAAGGACTGGATGCGCAAGAGAAAGACACCAAGATAAAGAACGACCCGGTTCAGAACAAAGCGAATCGGCGAACCTATCACGTGGTCAGGGCCGAGTCCGAATCCATTCTTGGCACAAAATTCGGCGATGGCGCGCAGGCTGATGCCGCAGTCAAAGATTACCAGATGATCACCAGCCTGACGGATGACCCAGCCGAGAAGAAAAAATATCCGTTGAAGGCTGCCACCCTGTTACGCGAAACGGCGGGCAAACAGGCCGAAGCCGTG
>JBDSAM010000339.1:0-5206 GCA_039922135.1 Blastocatellia bacterium | reverse complement strand
CGTTTTCGCGGTTGATTACTTCGGCCAGTTGCTGCGTGCTTTGAATCTCAACGCCGATGCGCGTCTTGGTGCCAATCTTGGAGGTGTCGTCGTCGAACAGGCCGACGACCTCGAAACTGTTCTGATTGAATCCCTGATAGTTGGCCAGCGCCATCCCCAAATTACCCAAGCCGACAATCACCACTTTGCGTTTCGCAGTCAGCCCCAGAATTTTCCTTAAATGCTGGCGCAGTTCTTCGACATAATAACCCACGCCGCGCACGCCGAATTCGCCGAAGTAAGCCAGGTCTTTGCGAATCTGCGCCGAGTTCAAACTAAACTGGTCGGCCAGCGATTGCGAAGAGATGGTCTCAACCCCTGCTGCCACCAGTTCGTTCAAACATCGCAGATAGACTGATAAACGGTTGGTAGTAAGTTCTGAAATCTTCTCCGTTTTCATGGCGTTGGGTATGGTTAGATGTGCTTTGGTTCGTTCCGGCAACCACGATAGCCCACGCTTGCAACGGCTGTCAACGCACGGCTTTGAGGTGGATAAGACGCAAATTGACAGCGTCTGCAAGCTATTCGTAAACTCCGCCGCGTTAATTCAAACGCATTTCAAAACCGAGCGGGGAAAAGACTTGATTGCACACATCACCGGTAAGCTGATTCAGAAACAACCGAACTCTGTCATTGTGGATGTGGGCGGAGTGGGATACGAACTGATCGTGCCGCTTTCGACCTTTTATGATCTTGGCGAGGATGGGGCTGTGGTCAGTTTGCGCGTTCACACCCACGTGCGCGAAGACGCGCTACAGTTGTTTGGCTTTCGCACCGAACGCGAAAAGAAGCTCTTTCTGTTGCTGGTCAGCGTTTCCGGCATCGGGCCGAAGCTGGCAATCACTGTGCTGTCCGGCTTGAGCGCGGAAGAGTTGGTGCAGGCGATCCGCGCAAGCAATCTGGCCAGGCTAGTTGCAATTCCAGGGGTCGGCAAAAAGACTGCGGAGCGGATGCTTGTTGAATTAAAAGACAAAGTCGCCGCGATCCTGCCGCCGGGGCTTGAAGAATCCACAGACACCGGCGCCGCTGCCCAAAGCGGCGAGGCAATGCGCGAAGACGTGATTTCCGCACTGGTCAATTTGGGTTATCAGAAGGCCCAGGCCGAAAGAGCACTCAATGCGGTTATGAAACAAACGCCCGATGTCAAATTTGAAGCGGCACTAAAATCATCCCTACGCAGCCTGGCAAGCTGATTCATCTCAAATGAGAACTTTAAAGCAACTTTTTGAAAACAATCGAGCCTGGTCGCAAGAGATGAAGGCGCGTCAGCCGGACTTTTTCGAGCAACTGGAGAGGCAACAATCGCCAGAATATTTATGGATCGGCTGTTCCGACAGCCGATTGCCTCCCAACGAAATCACCGGCCTGATGCCAGGCGAACTGTTCGTCCATCGCAACGTGGCCAACGTCGTCGTTCACACCGATTTCAACTGCCTGTCAGTGATTGAATTTGCCGTCGAAGTACTGAAGGTCAAACACATCATCGTCTGCGGCCATTACGGCTGTGGAGGTGTCCAGGCAGCATTGCGCAATTTGGAACTGGGGCTGATAGACAACTGGCTGCGCCACGTCCGCGACGTTTACATAGAACACGAAGCGCAATTACTGCGCATACTGGAAGAACCGCAACGATGGGACAGGCTGTGCGAGCTGAACGTTGTCAAACAGGTTCACAACGTCTGCAACACGACCGTCGTCCAAAGCGCCTGGAAACGTGGCCAGCAGCTTGCAATACATGGGTGGGTTTATGATTTGCACGATGGATTGTTGCGGGATTTGAACGTATGCACGACTTGCGTGGAAGAGAGCAACCGGATTTACAACGCCGCAATTGAGACGGTTTACCTGGGCCACACCAAAGACGCGCTCGATAACGGGCGTTATCCACAGTCGCCAGCGGTTCCCAAAATCTCCCAATAATCTTATTGCCTTGCTTCTTCAACCAACACTTCTTGCAGTGCGGTCACCATCGCCGTGATCTCAGCTTTTTTGATGATATACGGCGGCAGGAAGCGCAATACCGTATCGTGCGTGCAGTTCATCAAAAAGCCGCGCTCCATCATTTTTGTCACAACGCCTTTGCCGGGAAAGTTCAGTTCCACGCCGACCATCAATCCCATGCCGCGAACATCTTTGATCGCGCCTGGCACGTCGCGCTGCAAACGGCGCAGCTTCTTGCGGAAGAAGGTACCGACTTCGGTCACGCGTTGCATCAGATTTTCCTCTTGAAGCATCTGCAAAAATTCCAAACTCAACCGGCATGCCAGCGGCCCGCCGCCGAAGGTCGAGCCGTGATCCCCCGGTCGCAATCCATCCACGAACTTTTCCGCCACGATGATTGCCCCCAGCGGCACGCCTAAACCTAGCGGCTTGGCCACGGTCAATACATCTGGTTTGACCGAAGTACTTTCAAATGCGAAGACGTGCCCCGTGCGCCCCAATCCGCATTGCACTTCATCCAGAATTAACAGCGCGCCCGTTTCGTCGCAACGCTGACGCGCGACTTTTAGAAAGTCGTCGTTAATCGGCAGCACGCCGCCTTCGCCCTGAATGGTTTCGATGATGACTGCGGCAGTGCGTTCGTTGATCGCCTCACGCGCTTCGGCAAAATCATTCGCGTGATTGTCCGGATCAATGTAACGAACGCCGGGGATCAATGGCTCAAAAGGAGCGCGGTATTTTTCCTGTGCGGTAATTGAGAGTGCGCCCATCGTCCGCCCATGAAACGAATTGGTCAGCGAAACAAAATCTGTCTGATTCTCGCGGCCTTGACGACGTTGATAAGCCCGCGCCAGCTTCAGCGCGCCTTCGGTCACTTCGGTGCCTGTATTGCCGAAAAAGACACGCGCCATTCCAGCAGCTTTCGCCAGCCGTTCGGCCAGTTGACCCTGATATGGATGGTAGTAAAGATTAGACGTGTGCAGCAGGTCGCCCTGTTCGCGCAGGCAGCGCCGCACGCGCGGATGGTCGTGTCCCAGGACATTGACGCCGATGCCTGCAATAAAATCCAGGTAGGCCTTGCCCGTGTTGTCATACACCGTAGAGCCTTTACCATGTACCAGCATTACCGGCGCGCGCGCGTACGTCTGCATGACATACTGAGATTCGAGTTGCTGAACCTGTTCCAGAGTGACTGGATTCGTTTCTGAAGTTGTTCCCTGCTCTTTCAATTCCTTCTCCACCTTTGAAGTTTTCTCTGCTGATTTCCTGGCGTTTTTTTTCGGACTTGTCCATCGGCTCAGCCCGGTTTTGCGTGGCTTCTGATCTGACACGTTGCGGTTATAAACGTAAATCCAGACTTCCTGCTTGCCTCCTTCGGCCAGTTTGACTTCGGTCTTGACGCGCTGAAACAGGCTCTCCTGCGGTGCGTCCGCGTCGAAGCCTTCATATTCATCCAGCGTCGCCAACACCCCCGGGTCTTTCGGCAGTTCAAAGACCTCTCCGATAATGCGCGTCGAAGTGCCCGCGTCGAGCACCGCGCCCGGGTACTCGCCCAGATCGTAAAGCTGCCCCAACGCTGTCGCAGAACCGACGCGCCGCCAGCGCCCGACGATGTCCTTCACCTCCGCTGGAGCCGAGGCCGGTTGCAGCGTGCCGTAGACAAAAAGGTATTCGCTCATTTTCCTCGTTAAATCGGTAGAAACCGGAAGTGTTAGCTACAGACATGCCAACATTGCGCTCTTAATGGCTCGTCATTTGTGCCCTTGGCTCATGCCTGCCTATGTTTGGAAAAAGAAAGCGCAGAGTGTACACGAATGGCAATGAGGCTCAAAGAGAGCGTGGAGGGCTGGTTGCGATCGGGTGCGATTTAAAAGGTGGGACAAATTACCACTCTCGCGCTTGACGTTGTTGCTGCCAATAATTCCCATTCAGCGTTGGCTCGATCGGCAAGCAGGGCTGGCATTTTTCCAGCATTCTCCCACTGCTGATCGAAGTAAGGAGTATGAAAAAGTGAAGTGTTACTGGAGTGCGGTGGTCTCGATGCCGCACTCCAAGAGAACTCCATGCCAGTTCCACAATCAGGCGCAAATTACTTATCCAGCACCAAAATCATAAATGAGCCAGGCACCATCGCCGGTCGTGGATTGGGTTGCTCAGCCGTAGCGGCAGGCGCTAGGCCATACTCCGCAGTGGACAGATATATTCTGTGCGTCTTCACATCCAGCGCCATCGTGCGCGCGCGCGGCAGCGTTTTAGCGTTTTCCACAACGCTGAATTTGTCCGATGAATCTTTGTGCACCACAGTCAGCGTGCCGTCGCCATTGGAACTGAACGCCAAGCCTGTACCTGGATCAAACGCAGCCGCATCGGTGCCCCTGCCGATTGGCACATCCTCAACGATCTTTCCGTTATCGGCATTCATCACGATCATCTTCTGATTGTCGCCGCAGACGCTGAACAGCCGCCGGTTCTTCACGTCCATCGCCAGCCCGCTCGGCCCCTTGCCCGGCGCCAGCGGCCAGCGGTTCGTGACGGTCATCTTGCGCGAATCAATGACGGCGATCTCGCTCTTGTCATCCAGATTGACGAAGATTTGGCCTTTGCCGTCCGCAACGGCAAATTCAGGCCGCCCACCCAGCATAATTGTTCCAGCCACTTCTCCGGTTGCGGCCTCAATCACCGTCGAACTGGCGTCGGCAGCGGCGCGCGTGCGATTAAACGTGAAGACACGTTTTGACGCCGGGTCAAAAATGATGCAATCCGGATTGCCGCCAGTTTTTGCCGAGCCAATTGTCTTGAGCGTTTTCAGGTCAAAGATGGTCGTTGTCGCATCGCCGCCATTGCTGGTGAAGCCGCGATTTAGTTCAGGCGCAATCGCAATTCCATGCACACCTTTGAGATTCGCAATTTCGCCAACGACTTCGTTTTTGTCCACGTCAATCACGACGACCTTGGTGGCGTGCGAAACATATAGACGCCGCGCGGCGCTATCCATCATCAGATAATCCCAGCCGCCTTCGCCGCCGACCGGGATTTTCTTGACCACGTGATAGCCCGCCGCAGATGGCAGCACTTTGCTGAAGGCGCTGGGCAACAGCAGCAAAAGGCCAATGGAAACCAGAAGTAGACTAATTTTTTTCATGTCGAGTCTCCAAACAATCTGTTGTTAATGAATGCGCGATAGACAACTGGTTGTCATCCAGGGCGCTTGATTGATTAAGCACTT
>JBDSAM010000338.1:0-16563 GCA_039922135.1 Blastocatellia bacterium | reverse complement strand
CAGATGATTTCCAGCCGCTTCACGGCGATCAGCGTCGCGAACATTACTGGTAACGAATCGAATCAGTATCCGATTCAAGCGTATGCTGAGAACACCATAGGCCCGCCGAAGATCGCCGAGTTTCGTGTGATTACCAACTGGGACACGGGCAAGACGAATATTCCTGCTGGCAGCGTGGTTACGATTCCCGGCGGCAGATTTTCGGCCAGCGGCAATACAGTCATCATCGAACAAGGCACCCAGCGTTTCACTGTTGTGCGTGATGCGAACTGGAGCGAATCGCCGACAGAAATCACGGCCAAACTGCCTGATGGCTTGCAATCCGGCCGCGCGCAGGTTTACGTCGTCAATGCGCAAGGTCGCGAAAGTCGCGCCGTTGAACTCGCAATCGCCAGGATGGCGGGCAGCAATCGCCCTCCCATCAGGCGCGGGCGGTGATAGCAAGATGACAGTCAAGCTGAAAGTTTGCGGCATCACCTCGCTGCAAGACGCTCGCGCGGCCATCGCCTGCGGGGCAGAGTACCTGGGCTTTAACTTTTATCTGAAAAGCCCGCGTTACATCGCGCCGCTGGCCGCACGGGCTATCATTGAACAGTTACCGGGCGAAATCGTTACTGTTGGCATCTTCGTCAACGAAGCCCAGCCTCCGGACGTGATCGAGATTTTGCAATCGAGTGGCGCGCGGATGGCGCAACTGCACGGCGACGAAGATGCGGGCTATTGCGCGGCGGTCGGCTCGGAACGAGTGATCAAAGCGTTGCGGGCTGGCGATGATTTTGACGTGCGACAAGTCTTGAAGTATCCGGCGGCGGCGATCCTGCTGGACGCCTTTGACAAGACCTTGTACGGCGGCACGGGCAAGATGGCAAATTGGCAGGTAGCGCGTGAAGCGGCAAAATACGTCAAGCTGTTTTTAGCTGGCGGGCTTTCCCCGGAGAATATTGCGGAAGCCGTGCAGGCGGCTGAGCCTTTTGCGGTGGATGTTAACAGCGGAGTCGAAAGCGCTCCCGGCGTGAAAGACGCGGGAAAATTACAGGCTTTGGCCAGCGCGCTGAAGCCCCTCGCATCTTGAATGGAGACACAATCGCTGCTGGTTGAGAGACGGAGGATTTATGGACAACGCAAGAAGGAGCGGGTTAGGACTCGTATTCGCCATCATTGGCTTTTTTATCGGTAGGATGTATTTGCCTGCCACGCCCGACAAGGCACTGTCGTTTTCGAGCTTCACCACAAGAGTTGCCCCCGCAACAACGCCCATCACTGTGGCACCGCCGATCCTTGTGGCTCCTGCTACGCCAGGCATATTTGCGCCGGTCACTGATTCAAATACCTTGCCGACTCCATACCCGACGCCGGCGACTTTGCCAACTCTGAATGGCAGCCCCGGTATAAGGGCGATTCCTGCACCCGCACCTGTTCAAGCTCCAATTCGGGTTCCGACCCCGGTATCTTCCAGACCAAGTTCGTATCCAACGCCGTATCCAACGCCCAGGGATCAATCCATCAATTCCACGGCTCCACCAGGGGTCCTGGTGAATCGCGCGCCAGCGCCAGCACCCTTTTCCCTGGATTCGTTTGATAGGCAATCCCACGTGGTTTACTTAATCCTGGCGCTGCTGGCGATTGGCATTATTTATAAGAAGCGAAGCAACGACGCTGCTGTCTGCATCGCAATGTTTATCATCGGATTTATCCTGGGACATTATATTGATCCAGGCCCGATCAACTTTTCGAATCCATTCAACAGAGCAGTTTGAGGAGAAGCAATTTTTCATGACCAGCTTCAGTGAACTACCCGACGCCAGCGGCCACTTTGGCCAGTACGGCGGCAGCTTCGTGCCGGAAACCTTGATGTACGCGCTGGACGAATTGAAGGCGGCGTACGCCGAAGCCAAGGATGATCCTTCGTTCCAGGAGGAATTTCATCGGCTGCTGCGCGATTTTGTGGGACGCCCGACGCCAATCACCTTTGCAGAACGGCTGACCGAACATTTGGGTGGCGCACAAATCTACCTGAAGCGCGAAGACCTGAACCACACCGGCGCGCACAAAATCAATAACGCGGTCGGCCAGATTCTGCTGGCCCGGCGAATGGGCAAGCGCCGTATCATTGCCGAAACCGGCGCGGGACAGCATGGCGTGGCTACGGCGACGGTCTGCGCTTGGGCAGGTTTGGAATGTGTTGTGTATATGGGCACGGAAGATATGCGTCGGCAGGCGCTGAACGTATTTCGCATGCGATTGCTGGGCGCGGAAGTCGTCGGCGTGGAGTCCGGCAGCAAGACGCTGAAAGACGCCATTAACGAAGCCCTGCGCGATTGGGTGACCAACGTCGGCGACACGCATTACCTGCTCGGTTCGGTCTTGGGGCCGCATCCATACCCGATGATGGTGCGCGATTTTCAAAGCGTCATTGGCCGTGAAGCGCGCGCGCAAATGCTGGAACGCCCCGGAAGGCTGCCTGATTATCTGGTTGCCTGCGTCGGCGGCGGCAGCAATGCGATGGGATTATTCTACGAATTCCTGAATGACCAGAACGTCAAGATGATCGGTGTTGAAGCTGGGGGACGCGGCCTGGCGCTGGGCGAACATGCGGCGCGCTTTCTGGAAGAGGGCGGCGGACGCATCGGTGTCTTGCAGGGCACGCGCAGTTATGTGTTGCAGGATGATCGCGGGCAAATTTCGCTGACGCATTCCATTTCCGCCGGGTTGGATTACGCCAGCATCGGGCCGGAGCATGCCAACCTGCATGATGCGGGGCGCGTCGAATATGTGTATGCGGGAGATGACGAAGCGCTCGCCGCATTTCAGTTGTTGTGCAAGATGGAAGGCATTATTCCAGCGCTGGAATCTTCCCACGCTATCGCCGAAGTCGTGAAGCTGGCACCGCGCTTGTCGCCGGACAAAATTATTCTGGTCAACCTGTCGGGGCGTGGAGATAAAGACGTTCACACGGTGGCTGATGCTTTGAACGAGAAATTGTGATGCCAGACATCGCAGAAATCACCAACATTGCCAAATACCTGCGCGCCGCGCCGCGCGCCGTCAAAGCAGATGATGTAGTGGCAGAGGTCAAGCGCATGATGGGTGAACATCTTATCGCCGACATCTATCGCGACCGCGTCCGCATAATCCGCACGCGCAGTTACAAACTCAACGGTTCGACAAAAAAAACCGACGTTGAAGTAATGCACACTTTGCTGGGCGTGGAGCTGCGCATCGGCAAGCGGAGGCTCCTTTGTCCCGATCTGGCGACGGCTCGCTATCTGTCAATCTTTGCGCGATTGGGCTCAGAGGAAACAGCGGTACCCTACGACATCACGCAGATTTCGCGGCTGGCCGACGATCTGGAATCTTCGTGGTATCGAATGTTGATGCTGGCCGAACATCTGACCGTTGGGCGCAGCGAACGATTGCGCAATAGGGTGATTGCCGGTTTGCTGGCGGATCAGCGACAGGAAGTCGCTGGCTTGGGCGCTGGCCCGGCGATCCCGGAATTTAATCAAAACACCAAGCAACGAAGGCCGAGGGCCTGAGATTTGAGATTTGAGATGAAGCAAATATTTTCACACTGGCTGCCGATTCTGTTCTTTGGTCTCGCTGCTTTCTGCACTCCGGCGTTTGCGCAACTTCCGGCAGAACCATCGCTGGATCAGATCAAGGCGGAGAAGTTCATCATTCAAACGCTGGCTGGCAAGCGGATCACCTTGAATAAACTGTTGACAGAAGGGAAGCCGATAATTCTGGACATCTGGGCGACGTGGTGCGGGCCGTGCCGGCAGGAGATTCCACATCTGGTGGAGATTGCCGAAAAGTACCGGCAGGATGGACTGATTGTCATCGGGCTAACGACGGAAGATCCGGCTACACACCGCCAGGGGGTCAAGGACTTTGCCAAACAATATGGGATGACTTATCAAGTCGGCTTCGCTTCTGAATCGTTATATCTGTCTTTGAATGATGGTTCATCGCGCATGCGCATTCCGCAAACATTCATCTTCGGCCCTGACGGCAAGCTGATTAAAAGGCTGATTGGCTACAGTGAACGCGTCGGCAATGAAGTATTGATGAAAGCCGTGGAGCAGGCCATCAAGCTATCAAAGGTAGATGTTCGCACTTCAAAATAAATTGGCGAACTCTTTGCCGGAACCAGCGGTTGTCAAGCCGCGAAAGGGCAGGCTATGATACCGCCCGATTCGCTTCCGGCTTCACAGGCCAATGTCCCAACCGCGAACGACATTTTTCATTAAGGCAGAAAGATCGAATGTTTCAACGCACTTCATATTGGCGATTCTCGCTGATGCGCCTGACGCGCAATCTCCTTTTGGCAGCGACAGTTTTGTCTTTCCTTTCTTGTTCGTCAGGCGGCAAATTGGATAGCAAGCTGGACAGCAGGGCTGGCGAAATGAGTTTGCCAATGCTCAGTGGTGGCAACGTCAAACTCAACGAACTGGTCGGCAAGAACAAGGTAGTGCTGGTTAACTTCTGGGCAACTTGGTGCGGGCCGTGCCGCCGCGAAATTCCGGACTTGAAGGCGCTGCACAATCAATTCAAAGACAAAGGTGTCGAAATCGTCGGCTTGACCATTGAAGATCCGCTGGCTGCAACCGATCAGGTCAAGGTGTTCACACAGCAATTTGGGATGGATTACCGCATAGGCTTTTCCACCAAAGAGATGTTCTTCATGTTTAACAAGGCCAACGGCAGCGATCCGCGCGCGCCCATCCCGCAAACATTCATCTTCGGCAAAGATGGAAAGATTGTTGCGAGTGTGCCGGGACTGCGTCCGGACTTTCGCCAGTGGGCCGAAAACGCAATCACGCAGGCACTCTAGGGCAGGCCCTCTCTCGCGTCGTAATCGGCAATTCAGCGCCCCTTCATCCCTCGATTTCCAGCTTCTCGATTTGTAATTTGGAGGTAATCAATTTTTATGCGTCATCGTAAATTCAATCTTTTCGTGGTTCTCACGCTGGGCACATTGTGTGTATTTTTGGCTATGTTCAGCGCAGGCGCACAACAGAAACCAGTCAAAAGCGATCCTGTGAAAAATGATAAACAGGACGAGCCGATTGCCATTACATCAAAGGCAAAAGAGGAGAAAGCACCTGAAGCAAAAAAGCTCACCTCGGAAGATTTCGGCAATTTCCGCTTTCCGGTGATCAACAATAAAGGTGATGTCGCCTTCCTGGCGCTCTTTCTCGATCCGAAAGGGCCGAATAACTCCGGGCAATCCATCTTTGTTCGCCAGTCGGATGGCAGTTGGAAAATTACTCGCGAAGGCGAAAAGGCCGCCAACCTGGCCGAAGGCGTATACGGTTTCAGCGTGCCTTCGCTAAATGACAATGGCGATCTGACCTTCTTCGCCACTTTTGGTTCGCGCGTGAGCGCGCAAGCGCCAGCCGTCGTCACCGATCAGAATGACCCGCTTTCTTCGGCACCGAGCCAGCAACGCGCTGGTGCGGTTTACGTCAAAACGGCGCAAGGATTGAAGGGCGTGGTAAAGCTCGGCGACGAATTGCAATTGATGCCATCGCATTTCAGTGGCTTCGGCAATGCCTCGACCAACAGCAAGGGCACCACTGCTTTCATCGGCACCTACAGCGATCCTGACGGACGCGGGCTGTTTATGGTCGAAGACGGCAAAATGCGCCTGATCATCCGCAGCGGCCAAAAAGTCGCTTTACCCGGCCTGGCGCCCGACGATGCTTATTCAGAGCATTACTATCCATCGAAGCTGAACGACCGTAACGAAATTGCCTTTATGGGACGCATAGGCGACAAGAGCGGAATCTTTGTCTCGCGTCCCAGCGGAATGGAACTGATCGCCATCACCGGTCAGCCATCGCCCATCAAAGGCTCAAACTATCTTGGCTTCGGCAATCGCACACCTTCGATCAGCCAAAAGGGAGAAATATCGTTTGCTGCCTTCTTTGACGGGCCGGAGGCTGGGCGCGGACTTTTCTACAAACCAGTTAATGGTCCGATACAGTTGATTGCCAGAGACGGCCAGAAAGCTGGCGATGCTGGCGGGATGTTCAAAGACTTCCTTTCGCCCGCCGTTAATTCGCGCGGCGAGATCGCCTTCATCGGCAAGATGGAGGGGCGCAATCAGGGCCTATTCATCAAGACGGCCAAGGGATTTGAAGCCATCGCGCTGATTGACCAGAAGATTCCTGGCAGCAAAGGCGAACTTGAAGTCTTTAATAACTTCACGCCGCCCTCGATCAACGACAAAGGCGAAGTGGTCTTTTACGGCCAGATCAAAAACGCCGAAGTCGCTATCTTCCACCGCGACGAAAAGGGCGTGCTGCACACGCTGGTCCGGCGCGGCGATAAGATGCCGAAGTAAGATTTGTGGCATTCAGCCTTCATCCATGGCGTGATCAAGTGAGATGGCAGAATAAGACCTCACTTGATTACGCCTTTTATTTGGCTCAGGACGAGAACAAAAATCCCCCCCCTTTTGGAGCATCGAGAACCTATGCAAGAATCTTTAATCCACGCCAACTGTGGTGGCGAAGTCACCAAAGAAGCTGAAACCGAGATTTATAAATGTGGCAAGTGCGAAGAAGCAGGAATCGCCGTTCAACACACAGACCTAGGGGCAGAGAAAGGAGAAGTGATTATCCTGAAGCAAAGTACTGAACAGGAAATTGAGAAGATTGAAGAGGAAGCAGATGATCAAATCTGAGTCCAAATATCGTAGCGAAAGCACGCAAGCTTTATTATTTGTGTGTGAGGCGGAGCGATTGCCTAGATCGTGTCGCCTCACGCGTTATAGGCCAATCGAAAATTGATCTGGGAATAAAAACTACCGATTTGAAGCAGGGATTCGCAGCACGGTCAGTGAATTTGCTGTCAGCGAGTATTTGAACTGACCGGATGAAACCGGTAACTGCCGTTCCACAGGCACGACCTTTGTTGCTTCGTTCAAACTGTTTTCCACGGTTAAATCAGCATTTGCCATCACGAATGCTTTGCCAGCTTTCCCAACTTTTCCCGCACCCGCCAAATTTATGCTGACTTCTCTAGTCGTTGCAGAGGCATTGACCACTTTCAGAATTACTTCGCCGGTTCGTTTGTCCAGCGTGGCGCTGGAGTACAACTCCTTCTGCGCATTTTCGGCGAACCGTCCAGCAGCACGGGCAAAATGTTCGTGCCGCGATTCGCGCTGAATGGCAGGGTTGCTGGAATCCGCCGGCAATATGTTGCAGTTCGCTTCGCACAATTACATCGCGGTGGTCATTACCATCAGCCTGAAGCGCGCTGGGATCGTGCTGGCCGTGCTGATGCGCTGGCTGGTTTTTCAAAGAACGCCATATCACGGACAAATTGATCGGGTCGGCGGTGATGGCGGCGGGTGCATTGATCTTCTATCTGCCAATGCGTCTGGCGCAGTCGCTGGCAGTAACTTTTCATTGTCTTTGTCGGGATGTATGTTGCGCTTTACCTGACGCGGTGGCGCGTGACAGACGCAGCGGTTCTGGCAAGTCCGCCAACCCGTCCATAAGTCAAACTATAAGGATCAATCAGTGTGAGCAAATTACGAGTCGCATTTGTTGGCTGTGGTGGTGTGGCTGCACATTACCTGAACGTGTACCGATCGCTGGATTGGGTGCAGGTGGTCGCTTGCATTGATACGCAACCGGCAATTGCTGCAACGGCAGCGGAAGTTCTATCGCAGCAGGATGACTCTATGCCGCCATTGGTTACGCCGCTGGTAACTGCGCATTATGCAGCGGCGCTGACGGACAACGTTGATGTCGTGGTTATCAACACGCCCAATCACCTGCATCACGAACAAGCCATCGCCGCAATTGAAGCCGGCAAACACGTCTTGTTGCAGAAGCCAGTCGCGCCGACGGTTGCCGAAGCCGAAGAGATTGCGCAGGCAGCAGCTAAGGCGATAGGCGTCAGCGGTTTGTATATGAGCTATTTTGATCAACCGCTGCTGCACGACCTAAAAGATATGATAGCGGCAGGATGGTTCGGCAAGGTCGGACATTTTTATGCGCGGTTGATGCATCGCGGCGGACTGATCCGGTCACAGCAGGCGCTGAATGGGCAGCGGACCTGGCGCGAATCAACTGTGCAAACCGGCGGAGGCTGTTTCATTCAACTGGCCGTCCACTACATTCACCTGATGGAATGGATGAACAGTGATCGCATCGCGCGCGTGGCGGCCATTACCAAAAATCAGCATTGCCCGTGGCTGGAAGGAGAAGACATAGCTTCTGCAATTCTGGAATTTGAATCAGGCACCCTGGCGACGCTGGACATGGGGTGGTCTGTTTATGGCGAACAGTTTTCGGTGCATGGGACAGAGGGCGGAGCGGAATATCTGAACAACCGCATGTTATTGCTGGAATCAGCAACGCATTCCTTCAGTGGCCGCGCTGTCAATTATACCGCGGCGAGAATTGATTTGCCGTGGGGCCAGAGCGGCGCTGAATCCCTCAGCGAAATCGTGCCGCCAGCAATGGGCGATCACACCAATCCGCTTAACCAGCATCGCGCGTTTCTGGAAGCGGTGCGCGATGGTGTACCGCCATCCGTTTCAATTGAGTCGGGCGTAAATGATCTGCGCGTGGTGGCTGCTGTTTACGAATCGGCCAACACGGGACGCGCGGTTGCAGTGTTAAATCAAAACTGAAAAGGAAATCTATGAGAAAACCTGCTTTAGTTGTTTCGTGGTTGTTGTTTTTTGCCGCAGTACTCCTGATGCCTGCTTGCAAACGCGCGGACAACGCCAACAAACCGCGAACCATCGCTGTTATTCCCAAAGGCGTGGCCAACTTCTTCTGGCAAAGCGTCAAAGCCGGCGCTGACGCGGCGGGCAAAGAAACCGGCGTTAAAATCTACTGGAAAGGCCCGGCCAACGAAACCGACATCAGCGCCCAAATCAACGTTGTCGAAGATGCCATCACCAGCCGCGTGGACGGCATTGTGATTGCGCCATCGCACCGCGATTCGCTGGTTCCCGTCATCCTGCGCGCTCAGCGCGAAGGCATTCCGGTGACGATCTTCGATTCGGGGATCGGAACAGAGAACTACGTTTCCTATGTTGCGACCGACAATCTGCAAGGCGGCGTGATGGCTGCGGAGCGAATGGCGGAAAAGCTCGGTGGCAAAGGCCGGGTTGCCGTCTTAGGCTTGAAAGCCGGATCGGTTTCGACCGATGAACGCGAGCGCGGGTTTCAGGACACAATCAAACAGAAGTATCCCGGGATTCAGATCGTCGCGTTCCAGTACGGCGAAGCCAACCGCGCCATCGCCATTGACCGCGCGACGGATATTCTGACGGCGCATCCCGACATCAATGGTTTCTTCGCGTCGAACGAACCTTCAACAGTCGGCGCAGCGCAGGCGACCAAGCAGAAAGGGATGGCGGGCAAAATCACACTGGTCGGTTTCGATTCCAGCCCCAATTTGATCGAAGACTTGAATGCCGGTGTGATTGATTCGCTGATTATTCAGAATCCTTACCGAATGGGTTACGACGGCGTGCGGACGCTGGTGGACAAGCTCAATGGCAAGACGCCCGAACGCCGCATTGATACCGGAATCAAGGTCGTGACGAAAGAGAACCTGTCTTCAGCAGAGATACAACAACTGCTCGGGGCAAAATAAACAATGGATGAAAGTGGAAAGTGGGAAGAGCGTTGGCATCCATTGCGCGAAGAGTGGGTGATTATCGCCGCGCATCGCCAGAATCGCACTTGGATTGGCGAGACCGTCAAGGCGCGTGAAGCCGCCGTGCCCGAATACTTGAAAGATTGTTATCTTTGTCCTGGCAACTATCGTGTCAGCGGCAAACAGAATCCGCAGTATTCCGGCACTTACTTTTTCGACAACGACCACCCTTGCGTCGGCTGGGATGCGCCGCAGGAATTGCCCGCTCCGCCTGGCATCTATCGCAATCGCCCGGCACGTGGCATCGCGCGCGTGGTTTGTTACAGCCCGAAGCACAACCTGACGCTGGCCGAACTGAAACCGCGTGAAGTCGAAAATTTGCTGGGCGTCTGGCAATCCCAGTACAGCGAGTTGGCAGCGCATCCGGATATCAATCACGCGCTGTTCTTTGAAAATAAGGGTGAAGATGCCGGCGTTTCGAACCCGCATCCGCATTGCCAGATTTACGCGACCAAATTTGTTTTTAAGACGATTGAGGCCGAATCGAATTCCATCCGCCGCTGCGCAAGCCAAACCTGTTGAAGTATCTGGCCGGCCCTGAAATCGGCGGCGGCAATTTCTTGAGCGACACTTCGCCCGAAGAGAAAGCGGCGGAGTTGCGCGCGCAATCCACTACTCATTTCAACTTCAATTTGTAATCACTGAAGCGCTGGCAGGTTTTCAGTTCGATGCGGTTGCCAGCGGCCTCGGCCTCTCTGCGCAAAGCCGCGCGTTGCGCGTTGTCCCAGGCAATGGGGCGGACAGTTGCATTGCCAGATGCTTGAGATGCTTGAGACTTGATTGGTTTGCTTAGCAACAGGTAATTGCCCGGCGCCAGGTTCTTGAACTGAAAGCTGCCATCGCCTGTAGTATTGGCTTCAGCATAACGTACGATGTCGTCGTCGGCCTCTTTTTCGGCAGGCAGCAAATGCACGCGAACTTTGCCAACGGCCTTGCCCGACTCGCTAACCACCTTGCCTTTTACAGCTGCCGCACCCTCCGCAATGATCACTAACAGGCCCGCCTGCTTTTCACCGGATTTCAGCATGAAGCCCGTACGCGCGGCATTGGTCAGCGTGAGCGCAGCCGCAGGCATAGCTGTTCTGCGCGTGGCAGTCGCAGACGGTTTGGTTTCAGCCGTGATGGCGCGCAGATACCAGTTTTCATCCGGCAGTTGAGCGGCGATGCGCCAACGGCCGGCCTCCAGATTGCGCAAGATGAATTCACCGGACGCTAGCGGCGCAGATGGGCGAACGCGGCCACTTAACGCGGTTTCGTGGGCTATGGCTTCGTCGCGGTCGGTATTCAACAGCACCTCTTCCATAAACGCCCGGCGAGGCAAAGGACAGATGCCCGGCTTGCGTTCCATAACCACGCGCCCACTCAATGAAGCCAAGGAGAGAAGTGCAAGTTGCAGGCCGCCGACATCCGTGCCGCGCACTGAAACGCGGCGAGGCGCGGCCACTGCATCGCTCTCCATGCCGAATCCATTGCGGCGCGCGCTGATTTCATATTCACCATCGGGAACGCCGTACAGCGCAAAGCCCCCGTCTGAGGCTTGGCCAAATCGTCCCCCGGGGCCACCGCCAGGTCCTCTATTCATCTGCACAGCGGTGGCGACAATGTTGTCCGTTCCGGGCAGGCTCAGGGAGATGATCGTCGCGTTAAGGCCATTGGCAAAGCCTGTGGCATTACTGTCCGCTTTCGCCAAAACCTTTCCACTGACTGCATGCCCCTTCTCGCCGCGATAGCGAATATCAATGCCCGAAAGCTCCCCGCTTGCCTGCACGGCTACAGGGACTGCGGCATCGCGCACAGCGGATGGGTAATACGTTGGGGCGTCTCCATTGTATGGAGAAGGGAAGTTTGGGCTGAATCCGCCAGGGCCATTTCCTGGCGGGCCGGCTTGCACGATGTAAGTTCCGGGAACCAAGCCGTAGATGCGATACACACCGCGATCATCCGTGCGCCAGGTGCGCCCGAAACCCTGTCCCGGCCCTGTGACTTGAGGCACCATGTTTTCATCTTCTTCGCCGTTGATATTGCCTGTGCGAATGGCGCTTACGCTGACACCGACCAATATATCGCCCGAAGCATTGACGATCTTTCCGGTAATGACGCCGCCTTTGACCAGCGTGATGTTGGCCATATCGCCCAGATGATAAATGCCTGCACCCGTTTCTTCTTCAGCCGGTGGCGCGATGTATCCGGGAACGGTTGCCGAGATCGAATAGGAGTTGGGCGTCAAATTCTCGAAGGTGAAATTACCTTCTTCATCCGTTGTCGTTTGCGACGGCGCTCCTGCCGGGCCGCCGGGACCTGGCCGGCGTGCAGCAGCGCTGCGCCCGATGGGGGACGCCAGCACGGGAACTTCAGCAAGTGGTTGCCCATCATCGCCCAGTACGCGGCCTTTGATTGTTCCCCTCCGCGGGAGAGGCAGTTCCTGTGGCTGTTGCTTTGGCGCGGCAGCCTGCGGTGCTGCCGGGGGCGCAGCCTGTTGCGCGGCGGCATCTGTGACAAACAGTGGCATGACAAATACCAGCAAGAGACAAAGCAGCATAATTGGCGAGAGAACAAATTGAAGTTTTGATTTCATGTTTTCTGGCTACTGTTGCGGAACTGTCAGAGTCAGCGTCGCCTGCGCCACCTGTCCATTGACGACGGTGACGGTTTGGCGAACTTCCGGGATTTGAATTTGCGGAGCCGTGACAACTCCACCTTGCTGTCCAGTGCCTTGTTGACCACCGCGTCCACCGCCGTTGCGTCCACCGCCGCCTGGGCCAGCGAATCCGCCGGTGATCGCCGTCAGCCGTAATTCATAAGTTCCTGACAGCAGGCCTTCGATACGGAAGTTGCCTCTGGCGTCAATTTGCGCGGGGCGATTCTGGGCTGAGGCGCTGGAAGATGTGCTGGAAGAATTTGTCTGGCGCGCCGTAATCATCATTCTGGTTCCAGCGGGCAACGTTCCGCTCACAATCACGTTGCCCTGAATGACTCCTGTGCCGTAACCCACGATGATGCGAACGCCTGATACCACTTCGCCAGAAGCGACCGTCATATCGCCCGTGATTGCCGCGCCGTTGCGTTCAATTCGCATTACTGAAAATCCGCTTGATCCTCCACCCGGCCCACCAAATCCATTCAAGTTCAGACGGACGGTTCCCGGCGCCAGCCCGCTGACGCGAAACGTGCCGTCCGGATTGACCTGCGCGGAGCTTTGGCGACCGGAGCCGCTATTACCACCGCCTCCTGCGCGTCCGCCTTGTCCACCCTGTCCGGCTTGCCCCTGGCCGCCACGAGAAGTGGCTGAGACATTCAATTGAGCGAGTTGGGCAATAACTGCCGGGTCCTTCGATCCGTCAATGATGACGATGCCGTTGATGCTGGCGCCGCGATGGACTTTGACCTCGACGCCGCTGGCGTCATCGCTACTGATTTCAAAGGTGACCGGATCGTTGTAAAAATCGCTGGAGGTATCTTCGCTGCCCGGCGCGTTGACGGAAATGGAGTAACGGCCCGGCATCAATCCCGTCACGCGAAATTCGCCTTTCAGGTTGGTTGCGCCGCTGCCGGTGCTTCCACCCGGCGCTACTTGCTGGCCGGGTTGCTGCTGACCGACTTGTTGCTGACCGGCCTGTTGCTGGCCTGGTTGCCGCGCGGCCCCGCGCTGGTTATTGGCTGGTCTGCCGACATTGATGGGAATAACGGTGACCGGTTCGCCGGTTTCGGCATCCACAGCGCGGCCTGTTACGGCGTATGTCTTCAGCGGTTCGCCCAAGGCAATATCTATACTTTCGGCGGTGTTTCCCGCAGTTAGTTCGACGGCTTGAGCCTGCGCCATATCGGTCGCGTTCGGGTAGTAAGTCAATGGGTAACGGCTGCGGCGATTGACGCCGGGACGATTGCCCGCATTCGTGTCAATTCCAGAGCTGACCAGATACCGCCCCGCAGGCAAGCCATAGACGCGATAAACGCCGCGATCATCCGTTTCGTAGCCCAACCGATTGCCGCCGTTAAAAGCCTGTGGTTGCCCATTCGCACCCACCAACATCAGGCTGATTCGCTGCGCGATGACCGGGCGGCCATTGTGTTCGCTGACGCGCCCTGTAATAACGCCGCCGGGGGCGACTTTGAAATCCATCTGTCCGACTGCTTGTCCATCGCTAACGGTCACCGCTATTCCACTTGCGCGTGGATCGCCGTTGCCCACGACCAGGGTATCAGCCAGCAAGGCTACGCGATATTTGCCCGCTGCAACGCCGGAGAATGTGTATAGTCCTTTGTCATCAGTGGTTGTCTGTGCGGTCTTCGCCTGCGTGGCATCAGTCGGTGTTGCTGCAGGTGGCTGACCCGGCCCCCGGCCTGTGGCGCGGCCACCCTGATCCGGCATCAACGCCAGCGTAATCCCCGCTGCCGGAGCTTCGCCCATCTTTACCGCGCCGGATACCGTTCCTGTTCCAGCCTGTTGTGATGTTTGCTGTGATGCCGTTTGCGAAAACGTCGCGTGGCAGAAGGTAAGCAGTAAGAGTAGACAAATTCCCGTGCGTATCGGTGCGGACATAACTAACTCCTTCAATGTCGGGCGGTTTCAGTGTGCCAATGTGAATGATGATCGTGCCGGATTTTTCGTATGCATTTCAATAAGCATTTAAGACGAAAAAGAAGCTCGTGCGGTTATCAAAAATCTGGTAGTGGGTAAATTAGGCTTGTTAAGATTGGCGGCGAATGTCCGACAAACTTCAGTTTGTTGCGGTCTTGGAGCCAATGACAAGATGAAGTTTGTCTGACATTCCATCGGGTTTGGCCATTAACACATTTCGATTACGGCTTTGATAAACCGGCTTTGGGGATCCAGCCAGCTTGGGAATTGCTCGACGACTTGATCGAATCCGACGCGATGTGTGATCCAGGGCTGAATATCCACTTCGCCGGATTCCAGCAATGACATCACGCGGCGAAAGTCAGTGGCCGTCGCGTTACGGCTGCGCAACAGTGTCAATTCGCGGCGATGCGCATCGGAATCCCGGAATGTCACATCGCCCTGAAACAGCCCCACCAGCACCAGCCGCCCGCCATTTGCGAACAGGTCGAAGGACGCATTGACCGAACGCTGGTTGCCCGTGGCATTAAAGACCAGAGTCGGCATTTCGCCGTTGGTTAGTTCAGCGATCTGCGCCGCCGCAGTTTCTCCGGCCTGAATGACGGCTTCGACATTGAAATGCTCGCGCGCGAATGCCAACCTCTGCTGATTGACATCCATCACCAGCACTTTCGCGCCAGCCGAAATGGCGAACTGAATGACAGACAGCCCGATTGGCCCTGCGCCAACGACCAGCGCGAACTCTCCGGCTTCAACCTGCGCGCGAGCGACAGCATGCGCGCCTATGCTTAAGGGTTCGACCAGCGCCAGTTGATCCAGCGACAGCGTTGTGGATTTGTGGAGTTTATTGGTAGGCACAGCAATGAATTCGCGCATGCCACCGTCAATATGCACTCCCAGCAGTTCCAGCCGGACGCAGCAGTTAGTTTTGCCGCAGCGGCAGGCGACGCAATCGCCACAGTTCAAATAAGGCTCAACGGCGCACAGGTCGCCCGGGCGCAAACCTTCAGCGTTTTCGCCAACGGTGACAACCTCCACTCCCATCTCGTGCCCCAGCACGCGCGGATAAGTGAAGAAAGGCTGCTTGCCTTTGAATGCGTGCAGATCCGTTCCACAAATGCCAATCCGACGCATGCGCACTATGGCTTGATTTGATTGAAGAGAAGGCGAAGACGTTTCGGTCAGGGAAAGCTGGCCGGGTTGATTCAGGACAATAGTTTTCATCGTGCTTCTATCTACTGCTCTTCCTAATGCTAGGTCAATCCGCCGTTAACCAATCGTCAACATAAGTACGTCGAGCTGGTGACATATTCGGTGTCATCTATTCCATTTAGGACTTACGTAAAAAGTGCTCAAAGCCTGGGAGCGCACGCGGCGCGCGTGCAGATTTCACAGGTTAGCGCTTGGAAAATAAGAGGGCACATCACCGCGTGTGCTCCTGGGCTGCGTAAGTCCTGCCATTATTCCATCAGCTTCATCTCACGACTTGGAATGTTAGCTGTAAGTTCTTTGCTATCAAGAGGGCTTTTTCCGAGCTAAATCCCTAAGCCCTTTAGATTCGGATTAAGGTACCAAGTCGTGTCATCTGGCTTGTGCTGCGCTTGGCAAACCCCGGCTTTGCTGGTAAATCACTAGCCGTTTTCCTCTCACTTGAGAAATCGGCATGCACAAAAATGAAGTCATCGCGAATCAACTGAAGATTCTGGCCAATCAGGATCAGATCAAACAGAGTCAGACGAAGCTGGACTTGCTGCTGGCCAATCAGGAAACTATCCAAGCCAATCAGACAAAGCTGGATGCTTTGCTGGCGAATCAGGATGTTATCCAGGCGAATCAGGCGAAGATTCTGGCGAATCAGACAGAGATCATCTCGCTGTTGGCGCAATGAAACTGTCCTTTGGATTTCTCCCACCACAATTTCTGAAAATAGGAGTTTACCGATGATACGAAGAGTTTTTCTTCCAGCGGCGGCGCTTGGCCTGATGTTGTGTTTTGTTTTCCCCACGCTGGCGCAACAAGCCGCGACAGCGACCCTGAGCGGGCGCGTCACTGATCCAGTTGGTGGAGTCGTTGTTAAGGCGAAAGTGGTAATAAAGCAAAACGAGACCGGTGTGGAGAAAGAAGTAGAGACGAATAAAGCAATGGTTCGGACAGAAATCAGGCGGCGATAGCGCCGTAACTCCTGAGGTAGTCATAATCGGGATGATTTTTGATGTCACTCTGCTCCAAAGCTAACTTCTCAATAATCATCTCGAGGAAATGCTGGTTGAAAGCTCGCTGTTTAATGCTGG
>JBDSAM010000337.1:0-4670 GCA_039922135.1 Blastocatellia bacterium | reverse complement strand
CTGTTTGCACAGCGCCCTCGTAACCCATCATCAGGAAGTTGGACTTGAACTGTTTTTTGGCCAGGCCGTGAAATTCGTTGAGCATCTTTTCGCGCAAGCCGGATTCCGCCCCCAGCGCCTTGACCGTTTCGATGCCTTTGATTGCGTCAATCTGGTGCGAATTGTATTTACCGTAAGCCTCTTCCAGTTCATCGAACATCGGCCCCAGCCGTTTGCTGGAATACTTCATCAAGCCTGCGTAAAGCGGCGCGACCGCCAGAAAGACACCGGCCAGCATCGGGCTGTAAAAAAACATCAGCGTGACAGCCGCAGCAATCTGCGCAATCGAAGTCAGTCCGTTGACACCGTTCTGCACCAGAAATTCGCGCACCTGGCGGACGCCTTGAATGCGGCGCTGAATGTCGCCGGTTTTGCGCGAAGTGAAATAGCTAAGGGGCAAAGCCAGCAAGCGCCGCGTGATAAAATCCAGCGAAGACGAATCAATCCGCACCGCCACAAAGCTGAGCAGATAACGCTGCACCAGCATGGCCACGGTCATAAAGACCAGCACAACCAGCATCGCGCCGATCATCATCGTCAGCAGGCTGGAATCGTTTTCGACCAGCACGCTATCCACGATGACTTGCGTAAAAACCGGCAGCAGCATTTGCAGCGCGCTGACGATGGCGGCCAGCCCGAAGGCTTTGGCAAAAATGCCTGTGAACGGCTTCAGAAAAGGCATCAGCCAGCCGAAACTGGTTTTGCTTTCCGGTGCCTGTTCAAAAGCCTCTGTGTAATCAAAAAGCGCGGCGTAACCGTTCCATTTTTCGTCCAGCTCTTTGCGCGTGATTTTGCGAATTGAAGTTGCCGGATCAGCGATTTGGGCGTGCGTATCGTTCACATCGAACAACACTACCCAATGGTAATTGTCCCAGTGAATAATCGCGGGCAACGGCATTTGCGTAACGTTGCTCTTTGACGCTTTGACTGATCGCGCTGCCAACCCCAAAGCTTCGGCTCCGTGACACAGGCCGCGCAGGCTGGTTCCATCGGTCGCCGTATGAACGACCTGACGTATGCGAGTGATCGAAACTTTGCGGCCAAAATAGCGGCAAACCATTGCCAGACTGGCCGCGCCGCAATCCATCTCGTCAATCTGCTTAACGTGCGGGAAGCTCCAAGACTTCTTAATGCCGCGCTTGCCTTTCAGGAAGTGGCCGTCTTCGGTGGCGAATGGCCCAAGCTGCGCGGCGGTCTGACGATCGTCCAATTGCAGCGGGCTGACTTGTTCTACCGGTTCGGCATTGGCAGGCAGAATCTCCTGCGCGAAATCCAACGGCAACCGAGCGGTCTTTTTGTAATCGTAACCGGCGATGCGCTCTTCGATCTTTGCGCGGAATTCGGGAAAACCCGCATAGAGCTTACCGAAGGTTTTTTCGTTGATGCGAATCAAGCGGCATTCCGTCATCGCTTCGACTGTGGCGCGGCGCGGCTGGTTACGAGCGATGGAAAGTTCGCCGAACAGGTCGCCCTTGCGCAGGAACGCCAGTTCACGCTGCCGCTGTCCGCTCTGTTCCCACGCGCGCAACTGTCCTTCCTCGACGATGTACATCGGGCCGACGCCATCGCCCTGCCGGACAATGGCATCACCCGCGTTGACCACGATGGCCTCCGCCTCCGTCGCCAACAGCTTCACCGCGTCGGCGGGCAGTTTGGCCAGAACGGTATACAGCTTGATGAAATTGGCCAGTTGACGGTGACGCTGTTCCAACTCGATATAATTTTTGATTTCAGGATGGTTCGCCAGCAAAGCTTGAAACAGCGCGGCATCAAGCTTGTAAGCTTGCACGTCGCTGCTGGCGCGCACCGTCGTTGAGCGTTTGCCGCCGTTATTGAGCAAAGTAGGATCAAGCAGGCCCGTCGCGCCGAACGTTTCGCCAGGCTTCAGGATATTGAGCGGAATTTCTTCGCCGTTCGCGCCGCGTTTGACCATGCGCGCGCGCCCTTCGGCCAGCACGTAAACGGCATCAGTTTCCTGACCTTCGCTGACGATCTCGCCGCCGAAGCTGAAGCTGGCCGGGACAAAACAGTCCATCACCAGCTTTTTCATCTCCGGCGGCAGAAACATCATCATCGGCAACTCTTCCAGCGCAATTCGTTTGTCCATCACAGTACCCTCAGAAAATATCCCATTTCACTTGTTCGTTCATCGCCTGCTCCATCAAGTTGGCGATGATTGTTTTTTCGGCGCGCTGCCGAATCTTCGGATCGTCTATCGCGGGCATTTTCTTTTCGACGATGGAAAAGAATGGGAAGCCGATTTGATCCTGAGCAGTCATTTTCAGCGGCCCCAGCGAATCGCCCTGCCGCGCGGCCATAAAGTACGGGCGGATGGCGGCATCTATTTCGTCCAGATAAAAAGCCCAGTATTTCACTTCGGCGTGCGCTTGCCGCGCGACTTCATCAATCGTCAATCCGTCTTCGGTCACGCACCAGGCGGCTTCGCGCGCCATGCGCTCTTCGGCAAACCACAGACTGCGGCAATCGAAATGAATCCAGTCCAGCCGGTGATCAGCAATTTTGGATTCGATCAGTTTGGGCGTGACCGTCATTTGCCATTGCCGCTCGAATTCGGATTCGATGCGGAAGACCAAGTCACGCGATGACCCGGTCGCCCCGTCTAAAGGACATTGTCCCGCATCGAACAAGCCGGATTTCGCGACGATTGCCGCATGGCCGGCCAGCTTGATCGCCCAGTCGCTCAGTTTGCCAGCGCAGACGGCATGATGTTTCAAAACTTCGGCAACCTCTTCGTCGCTGACCGGATGCGCGGCCAGGATTTCGTTTAGCCGGTCGGCCCAGCGTTCCCGCAGCAATTTCCCACGCAGCCAATTCATCCAATCTTCAGCCGTCATCTCCCGCCGATTCAGCCAGGCTTGAGTTTCTTCGGCGCTGATCAGATTGTGCGCGTAGCGAAAGGTTGTGGCCGCGGCGCGCACCTCATTTTCCGGAAGTTGCTGCTGATTTTTGGCAGCATAACCCAGACAAGCCAGCGATTGTCGCTCTTCGGCGACAAAGGGTAGCCATTCGCCCCAACTCTGCGCGGCGGCAACGATCTCTTCCCAGCAAAATTCAGTTTCGTTGATCGTAAACACAGTCATAGCTCCTTCTTCCAGTCTCTTCACCTATTAAGGCGCATCAGCGCCGCCAAAACTATCATCCTGAAAAAATTATTTCCGATGATAGTTTTCGCCGCCCTTTTACGCCTTGATCACTGACTAATATAAGCCGGCGTAACGATGCGCCGATTGCAATAACCACTATCAACCAATTTCAGAATCAACTTTTTGAAGGAGAGAAAATCAAATGAACAATTCAGCAACATCAAAACTTTCAGTTACGAGCGGTTTCCTGCGCGGCGCGGTTATCGCGGTTACCCTCTTGATCTGCTTGGCCCAGATGGCAATGACTACGCTGGCCAGCGAACCCGGCTTTGGCGAAGCGAGTGTGCTGGCGCAAGTGCCGCAGCCGGGCTTTCCTGAAGGCATCGTCCGCAACGGCATCTACACCTATGTCACTGGGCCGGCGACCTTCGGCACGGCGGGCAACGGCACGCCGTCTAAGGTTTGGGTTTACAACACAGTAAACGGCGCGCTTGTTCATACCGAAGATGTCATCGGCGAAGACTTGAGCCAGGAGCACGCTAACTCCTGCGCGGCGATTGACGGCTGGGGCCGGTTGTACGTGCTCAACACGCAGCTTGGCGTAATTCGTTACATCGCGCTGCCCAATGGCAATCTGATCGGGCAACAGGTCTACGGAAAACCGTTGCCGAACCTGCCGCCGTGCGTCGCGGTTCCGGCGGGCACGCCGTGTTCGCCGCTGCCCGTTGACACTCCTCCGCTATCGAACGATCTGGCCTTTGATCTATTCGGCAACCTTTACGTCACCGATTCGTTGCAAGCAACGATCTGGCGTTATTCGTTTGGCGGAGGCGCACCGCATATTTGGTTCCAGGACATCCGCCTGGCGCCAGGAGCCGCGCCGGGCAGCATCGGCGTCAACGGCATACGCCTTAGCCCGCTGCACAACAAAATCTTCGTCTCAGTCACGGCTGATTTCAACGGGCAAGGCCACATCTACACGCTGCCGTTGATTCATAAGCCGCAAGCCGCTGACCTGCAGGTTTTTCACACGTTTGCGCCCGGGGATCTGCCGGACGGTATCGCGTTCGGCCTGTCGGGCGTGCTCTACGTCACCGATGCAACGCCGTTCAGTTCTGGCATCATTGGCCTGCGCAGCAACGGCGCGGAAGTTTTCCGGTTTACCAATCCGGTCAACACGCCGATCAATCCGTATGATTCGCCGGCCAACATCGCCTTCGACGGGCGCGGGTCGCTGCTGGTGACCAATCACGCTTTTGCTACTGGCGGTATGAACCCGCAGCAGTTCCAGGTGCTGAAGGTTTATGTCCGGGATGTCGAGGTAGGATTGTTCAAACCGTTTATCCTGCCGTAAGCGGAAAACAAACCTGGGTCACATCATCGGCCTGCACCTTCAAAAAGCGCAGGCCTTTTTTTTACTTCTTTCCCAAAGTCGAGCCAGTTGGGTTGCATACTATCGAACACTAACCGCGACCCGATTGGCGGCTTGGAACATCAGCTGTGGAAAGAAAAGTGGCATCCTTCTTG
>JBDSAM010000336.1:0-4612 GCA_039922135.1 Blastocatellia bacterium | reverse complement strand
CGGTGTTCGTTGTAGTCGGCGAATTGTTCCTCGCCCCATTTGTCTGAGTGGCCGACGAACTTCGATCCGGGTTCGAAGTTGACTGCCGGGACGCCTGCCTTCGCAAACGGAAAATGATCCGACCGGTAGAACGAGCCTTGTTCCGGTCGCGCGTCGGGCGAAACGGTCAAGCCGTTTTCTTTGGTGACCTCTTCGATGATCTTGCCCAGTGTGGAACGATCCGCGCCGAGCGGCGTCAGGTCTGTGGTCTGGCCCAGCACGTTCATCGAATCAATGTTGATGTTGGCGACGGTGTCTTTCAACGGCACGAGCGGATTGCGGGCGTAGTATTCAGCGCCCAGCAGGCCTTGCTCTTCGGCGGTCGTGGCAATGAACAGGATCGAACGTTTCGGTTTGATGTGGAGTGCATTGAAGGCGCGGGCGATGGTCAGAATGCCGGCTATGCCGGTGGCATTGTCTACCGCGCCGTTGTAGATATTGTCGCCTGGCTGGTCGGGGCGAATTCCCAAATGATCCCAGTGTGCGGAGTAAACGACGTATTCGTTTTTGAGCGTCGGGTCGTTGCCACGATAGATGCCGACGACGTTTGGCGAAGTCAGCCGCTGCACCTGCGAACGCAGCGTCATGTCTACGCTGGCATTAAGCGTGACGGGTTTGAAGTTGCGCGAGGCGGCCTGCTGGCGCAATTGATCCAGATTGAAGCCGCCCGCCTGTGCAATCTTTCGCGCGGCATCTTCGGTCACCCACGATTTCAATTTCAGCGTTGGCGTACTGGCATCGGGCAACAAACCGAAGCGTTCCGCGCCCCAGGAATTGCGAACGACGCTCCAACCGTAACCGGCGGAATCGGTCGTGTGAACCAGGATCACGCCGGCCGCGCCGCGCCGCGCGGCTTCTTCGTATTTGTACGTCCAACGGCCGTAGTAGGTCAGCGCCTTGCCTCCAAATAGATTTGGTTCGGTGGCCGTGGCAGGCGGATCGTTGACCAGCATCAACAGAATCTTGCCGCGCACATCAACGCCTTTGTAATCGTCCCAGTTGGCTTCTGGCGCGTGGACGCCATAACCAACAAAGACCATCTCGCCGTTGATCGGAACCTCGGTCTGTTCCAAATCGCTACCACCAACGAACTCATCGGCAAATTTGAATTCCGTAGAACCCGTGCCGGTTTTGACCACCAGCCGGTTTGCAGGATCGGGGCGCGAGCCGATCATCTGGACAAGCTGAAAGTAGCTGCGTTCGCCGCCCGCCGGTTCCAGCCCCATAGCTTCAAAGCGCGAAGCGATGTATTTGGCCGCCAGCATCCCACCGCGCGCGCCGGTGCCGCGGCCTTCCAGCAGATCGTCTGACAGGAATTTGACGTGCGCGCGCAGGGTGTGTTCTTCAATCGTCGCGGCTGATTGTTCAGCGTCGTTGGCTTCGCTTAGCTGGCCACGGTTGTCAGACATCACTTTGTCGAACGACGTGCGCGGAGCAACGGCGGCGGATGGCCGGCTGGATTTTTTGCCCCGGCGGCTTCTGCTAACGCGCTTTTTTTTTGTGCTGGCTTTGCCTTTGCTAGAAGCCCGGCGACGCTGTTTGGCCGCAAAAGCTATCGGCTCTAAGGTACGGTACAGGGAGCGGTAGCGACCCGGTGATTCGTAAGGTGTGCGCTCCGGGAGCACCAGGTCGCTACCGCTCCCTGTACCGTACCCGCGCGTGTCCCAATGTTGCTTGTTCTTATTTAGAGCGCCGGGCGCATTAGTTGCAGAGACGAAAGATTGAAATGGAAAAGCGATGAAGAAACAGAGAAAGAAGACGATATGACGTATTAAAGAAAGACTAGTGTTCATAATGTTCCCACTAAAAATTTCCAGCGCGATCAAGTAATCGCGGATTAAATTGCGAATGCTTGTTGAATTTCGCCGCTGATGTGCTTGCAAAGCGACCGCATTAGACTTCGCAGCAAGAATGCTGGCTATTTAAGTACCTGAGCGAGCCGGTAAAATCAAGCAGCGTAAGTAGCTGCCAGAAGTGACAATGAGCAGGCAAATGACTATGCTACGCGCAGTTTCGGCTAGCGGTTATAGTCGAATCTTTCCTCTCACAAGAGTCAATTTATGGACGAATTTTCCTGGCGCACGCGGCGCGCTTCGCTCGAAAAATTCAATCAGGAAGTCTTCGATGTGCTGATTATCGGCGGCGGCATTACCGGCGCGGGGCTGGCGTTGGATGCTGCAACGCGCGGGCTGAAGACTGCGTTGGTCGAAAAGCGCGATTTCGCCGCTGGGACTTCCAGCCGTTCGACCAAATTGATTCACGGTGGGCTGCGTTATCTGGAACACCTGGACCTCGGCCTGGTGCGGGAAGCCTTGTTAGAACGCGCGATTTTGACGCGAACCGCGCCACATCTGGTCGAAGTCTGTCCTTTCGTAATCCCGATCTATTCTGACTCAAGACGAAATTACGATCACCCGTTGAAGATGCGCGCCGGGTTGTTTCTATACGACTTTCTGGCGGGCCGTCAAAACCTTGCAAAGCACCGGCGGCTGAGCAGGGAAGAGGCATTGAAGCTTGCACCGCAACTTGATTCCAGAGGATTGCGAGGCGCATTTTTGTATTATGACGGGCGGACGAACGATGCCCGGCTGGTGATCGAAGCCGTTAAAGCTTCACACGCACAGGGCGTTGCCATTGCTAACTATGCCAAGGTCGAAAGCCTCCTGCGCGATGCCGCCGGTAAAATTACCGGCGTGCTGCTGCGCGATGAATTGAGCGGGGAACAGATTCGGCTTCGCGCGCGCGCGACGATCAATGCAACTGGCGTCTGGATGGAAGAAACCATCAGGCTGGATCAAGTTGGCCAGGCTGCAACGCCGGACGAGAAAAGCCTGAACGGTTTGCGAAAAAAGATTCGACCGGCCAAAGGCATTCACCTGACAATTTCGGCTGACCGGTTGCGTGTTGAGGCGGCGTGGCTGATTCCATCGCTTACAGGCCATCGGTTCTATTTCGTCGTGCCGTGGGAAGGCCGCGTCAATATTGGCACGACCGATACCGATTACCAGGGCGGCAAAGATTCGCCGCACGCTGAAGCCGCGGAAGTGACTGAAATCCTGAATGCCGTCAATTCCTACTTCCCAGACGCACAACTGGGACCTTCGGACGTGATCTCCGCCTGGGCGGGCTTGCGTCCCCTGATTACCGACGCCAATGCCAAAGACACCACCGCCGTGTCCCGCAAAGAAGAGATGATCGAAACCGCTGATGGGCTGATCTCCATCGGCGGCGGCAAGCTGACGACGTATCGCGTGATGGCCGAACATGGCATTGATCTGACGCTTAAACGGTTAGGAAAACCCGCTGGTGAAAAAACAACCGCTGACATTCCCCTCAGTGGCGGCGAGATGAGCCGCGTTGAGCTTGAAATAACCGCCAAGCAAATTTCACAGCATTATGAATTGCCGATGGAAACAACACGGCATTTGGTCTTTACCTACGGCTCGAACTTTGATCGTTTGATTCGCTTGATGCTGGATGACGAATATTTGCGCGAACGGTTGGTCGCCGGTCTGCCGCATGTCAAAGCCGAGATTGTTTATGCCGCGCGCTGCGAGATGGCTGTGACGCTGGCAGATGCGCTGGCGCGGCGAACGCGGTTGGCGATGCTGGCGGGCGAGGCATCGCGGACTTGCGCGCCGGTCGCGGCAGAATTGATGGCGAAAGAATTGGGATGGAGCGAAGCCGAAACCAAGCGGCAGGTTGATTTGTTCGCCTGCGAATTAGCACGCGAATATTCAGTCCACGAATCAGAACCGGAGGTTATCAAATGAAAATTTCAAGACGCAACTTCCTTCACGGCGGCGCGGCGGGCTTAGGCTTGGCTGCGTTCGCTCGCCAACCACTACTTGCTTATGCCGCCGCAAAGGGCGTGCGATTCCGCATTGGCGCGCCCGATTGGAATCTGAAGCTGACGGCCAAACCAGAATCGCTCGCGCTGGCCCGAAAGATCGGCTTTGACGGCGTGCAGATCAGCATCGGCAGAAAGATGGAATTAAGCGACAAGGCATTGCAACAAGCCTTCCTGACCGAATCTAGACGCGCCAGGCTTCCAATTACTTCGCTCTGCCTGGACATCCTGCACGTCAACGGCCTGAAGTCCGATCCGCTGGGGCAGCGTTGGACAGCCGAATGCATCCCGATTGCCAAAGCGCTGGGCGTCAAAGTCGTCCTGCTGCCGTTCTTCGGCAAATGGGCGCTGAAGACGCAGGCCGAGATGGATTATGTCGGCGATGCGCTGAAGGAAGTAGCTCCGGCGGCGGAAAAAGCTGGCGTGATTCTGGGTCTGGAAGACACCATCTCAGCCCGCGACAACGTGCGGATTATGGAGCGCAGCAAATCGCCCGCCGTGCTGACCTACTACGATGTAGGCAATTCGACCGGGAACGGCTTTGACATCCTCGAAGAAATTCACTGGCTGGGCGGTAAGCGCATCTGCGAAGTCCACCTCAAAGACAACCCGAACTATCTAGGTGCGGGCAAGATCAATTTTCCTGCTGTCGTGGATGCACTGGCAGAAATCGGCTTCGACAAATGGGCGCAACTGGAATGCGACGCACCCGGCGGCTCAGTC
>JBDSAM010000335.1:0-4469 GCA_039922135.1 Blastocatellia bacterium | reverse complement strand
GCAGACGATGAACCCAACCCACGATAAATGCTCGCCAGCCCGCGTTGTCGTAATCGCCCGCCGCTACAGCTTTGACTTCCGCCTGCTGGCTAAGGGAGAGCCACTCATCCCAGCGGCCCGTGAAATCGAGAAACCTTTCGAGCCCATTGCACACGGTCTGGAGCCGCTGATTCGGCCCTGCGACGAAGAGCGGCAAAGCGGGCGAGACCGTAGGCCAGGCGGCATCGAGCACTGGGAAGCGGTCGTGCTTGTCATAGCCGTTTTCCACGATCAACGCGTAAGCGCGTTTTTCCAGCCGGTGGCCGGTTTCCGCCACGACTTCGGGCCGCGCTCGCCGCAAGAAGTCGGCGACCATCGGCACCAGTGCAAAGGCCGTTTCTTCCCGATCGGGGATTACCAGTGAGCGATTGGCGAGCGTGCGCAAAGCGATCTCGGCTGCCGCTTTTTCCAGTTCCGCCAACTCGGCCAGGTGTTCCACTTTGGCGGGCAGGTTGAAATAGCTGAGCGCGCACAAGACTTTGGTTTCGTCCTCGGTAAATTCCTGCGCCAGATCGCCGAAGGTGAATTCCAATGGGTCATTGTCGGGCGGGCAACTGCGCAAAAACTGAAGCACACCGGCCAGTGTGCGGCAGCTTCCGCGTCCGAGTTGACCTGCGACCCAGCGCAACAGCAATGGCTTGCCGCCGGTTTGCTGATACAACTCGCGGCGCTCGGCTTCACTCATTCTGGCCAGCAGCGGATTATGCCGGGCGAGTTCGGCCAGGGTTGCGAGCGCGGCGGCTTCGTCGAGTTTTTCCAGAATAAGCAGTTCAGAGCCGGAACCAATGCGGCGACGGCTGGTCAGAATCGCCTTGCACCCTTGCGGCAAGCGTTTGACGAAGGTGAAAAGCTGGTCGCGGTCGTCTTTGGTCAACGATTCCAGATTGTCCAGAATCAGCAACGCCTGCACAGGCCGCAACGCATCCAGCAGCAATCGGATGCGCTGGTCTTCGGGCGCTTTGTTGATTTCGGGCTGTCCCAATTCGCGGGCCAGTTCGTTGAGCATCTCCAAAAAGCCCGGCAGGAGGAAGCCGATCAACTTGCGCTCGCCATCGTCCTCCATCTCGCGGTCTTTGACCGAGAGGAAGATGATGCGTTGGAACTGTTCGAGCGTGCATTCATACGCCGCGCGCACCGCCAGCGAAGTCTTCCCCATCCCGCCCGGCCCATCAATCAACACGCCCCATGTGCGCGACTCAGGATCAAGGGCTTCGGCAATTTGTTTCAGTTCCTCCGTGCGCCCGAAAAACGCTTGCAAGCGCGGCAGATTATTCGGAATGGCCGTCTTCGGCACGGGCGGGCTGACGGCGGCAGGTTTCGTGTAATGGTCTTTGGGATGGCCCTCGTTCAGCGCCAGTCGTTCAAGGATAAGCGCGGCGGCTTGATCGGGCGTCTTATGGTCAAGCTCGATGAAACCTGCGGAGGAGTAGAGGCCTTTGACTTCGGCCTGATCGAATCGCGCAAGCAGCACCTCTTCGACTTTGCGCTTCTTCAAAAGGTCATGGATCGCTGCCCACTCCAGGCCGGTCCATTCCTTGACGCTGTAGTTAGGGCAGATTACTGCGACAACCAGGTCGCAACGTTGGTGATAGAGTTCCGGCAGATAGATTCCAAGATCGCTGCGGGCAAACTCAGCCTCGTGATACTTGTCGTAAAGGATAGCCGCTTCGCCGAAGCGCGTTGCAAGGATGGCTGCGACTTGCGAGACGAAGTCTCGTTTTTCTCCGGCAAAAGAGAATGCGATGCGGAAGCGTTTTTCAGTACTCATGCGGATCACTTGTCGGATCGGGTTCAAGGCTGACAGCTCATTTTCATCCCGTAGGGATGGCTGAATTTAGGCAGGTCGTTTACGGCCTGCATGGCGATTCAAACAATGTCGCGTCGCGTCGCGACGGCTGAAAGATTGCTGGGGCAGATTCAACCGTCGCTACGCGACGCGGAAACTATTACTGCTGTGTGCAGGCCGCACGACGACCTGCCTAAATTCAAAAGCCGCTACGCGGCCAGGAAGCGGCGCTACTTCTTCCCACCGCTTTTTGAATAACTTACCAGATTCGCAAACAACCGATATGCACCCGGCACGCCTGCTGGGAACTGACGGAACCACGCGTAGCCGGTGAAGATGTACGTTCCTTTGCCGTAGGGTGCGATCAGTTCGCCGCCGTTCAGGACTTTGCCGGTGTCATCCGGCGCGGCCAGCAGCGGCGTGTAGCGTGGGTCGAATTCATTCAAGAAATACAGCCCCCGTTCCTGCACCCAGCCTTTCCAGTCTTCGGCGGTGATCTTGTTCGGGAAATTGAATAGCGGATGTTCTGGTTGCAGGATGGTGATCGGCGCGTTTTCGTCAGTGATGCGGTCGCCACGATTCATCTTGATCGGATAAGGGGCGAAGTTGCCTTGCGCGTATTCCCCCTTGTTGTACTGCACGATCAGCGTGCCGCCGTTCGCGACGTATTCCAGCAAGCGTTTGTTATTGGCCATCACGTCTTCATTCACTTCGTAAACGCGAATGCCGAGCACGATCGTGTCGTAAACCGACAGATCGCCCGAGGCCAGTTCAGCCGCATTGATCTCACTGAAATTGACGCCGAGTTGCTGAAGCGCCTGCGGCCCATCGTCGCCGCTGCCCATCACGTAGCCCACTTTCAAGTTGGCGGCGACTTTGGCATCGAAGACTTCCACCTTGATTTTGGCCGGGCGGTAGATGAAATGCGTCTCAATATGAGAATACGAAACTGGCGTGTAGCCATTGCTGAATTGGTGGCCATTGGCTTCAGCCACAGCTTGCAGATCGAATGCGCCATTCGCTCCGGCAGGCGGCGTTACCTTGAAAGCGCGCGCGGTCCTTTCTCCCTGCTTGGTGAAAGCGAGCGGACGGTCATCAGCTTCGATCTTCCAGCCTTGCGGCGCAATAAGTTTGACCGAACCGTTGGTTGCTTTGCGTGCGTTGTGAGTGATTTCGATGGAGATTTCGCGCGTACGGTTCTGGCTTGCCGAAGGAATCACCATCAGCGACGGATGAACCATCAGCGTGATGGCTGGCGCGACTTTCAGTTCGCGGCGAATCTCGCCGAAGGTCTTGTCAGCGAAGCGGTATTCGACTGGCTGATTGATGGCAACACGCTCGCCGTTCAAGGTCAGTTCCACGCGCACCATTGCCACCGGCGGGCCGAACGGCAGATTGCGCGGCATTGTGCTATCCCAATCGAATTGATCTTTGGTGCGCGGTTTCGCCAGCCAGTAAGGCTGTGTCGCCGGAGCATCGTCGGTCACTGTGGCGCGGAACCGCGCGACAAAATTAGGCGTTTCGCGGCCTCGCAAGAACGCCATTCCGGTTGCAGGCTGCTCCGCTTCAGCGGGTAATGGTTCAACGCGCCATCCGGCTGAGGCCAACAATTTGGCCTCAGCCGAAGCGTTGCCGGCGGTCGGCCGGAAATAGACGTGAGCAGCAACATCCACCGCTTCGCCGTGCGTGACAATCTCGGTGTTGGAAAGCGCGTCCACTACCACGCCGTGCGCTTTGGCCAGCGCATCGCTGAATTCCCGCTCCTTGCGCGCGAGCAACGAATCCACATTGGTTTTAGAAATCGCATCCAGGCTTCCAAGCTGCCCACGCAGTGCCCGGACTTCGCGTAAGCCTGCGGCCAGATGCGGCGCGATCAAATCGGGCTGTGTGCCGCGGAATTCCGCGTTGGCTTGGGCGGCGAAATCTTTGATCTTAGTCAGCGCGGGCAGCAGGCTCTCGCCGCCTGCGCCCGCGAATCGAGCGATGCCGGTGATCGTCACATCAATGCCGGTGAACAGGGAGCTTTCTTTTTCCGGCGTATCAACCAATGAAGACAAACGAGGGAATCCGCGAACCTGCGAACCGCGCGCCTGGATCATACCGAAATCCTGCGACCGGTGGCGGCTGCGCCCATCTGACGCCAGTTCGTTGTACGAACGCCCCAGGATCGGATCATAAGCGCCGACATCGAATTCGGCGCGCGGCCCGGAAGCCTGCTGACCGAAACGCCGCGCATAAACTTTCAGCACTTGCCAGGGCTGCAAGCCTTCCATGCTGATCTGTTCGGGAAAGCGCGACGGATCGGCGGCGGCCTTGATGGCTTCGGGCGTCAGCGTTCCGGCGACCTGATGCTGGCCGTGTCCATCCTGCGCCGTGCCGCTGAATCCGTTGACCAGAACCAGCGGGCGCATCATTCGGATGACGCGCACCATATCGCCCAGAATCTCTTCGCGGTTCCACTTCTGCAAAGTCTCTTCCGCCGAACGCGTGAAGCCAAAATCCATCGCCCGCGTGAAGTACTGCTCCGCGCCGTCAAGTTTGCGCGCGGCCAGCAATTCTTCGGTGCGGATGACGCCCAGCGCTTCGCCCAATTCCGGCCCAATTCCGTTCTGCCCGCCTTCGCCCCGATTCAGCGACAGATAAG
>JBDSAM010000334.1:0-7607 GCA_039922135.1 Blastocatellia bacterium | reverse complement strand
GACATGCCGGGGCGCAGGCGATCTCGCACGTCTGTGCTCAGATTAATGAGGTGGATGACGACCTTAAAGTCTTTCGCTTCCTGAGACCCGGAAGTCGCCGTCTGCGCAATCGTCTGGCCGCTGCGTGTAAGAGCGGTTTGGGCAATCTCGACCACTTCGCCTTCAATCTCTTTTTCGCCCAAAGCGTCCACTTTGACTTTGGCTCTTTGGCCTTTCGCCACATTGGAAATATCGGTTTCGTCCACCTTTACTTCGACGTTGATAGTGGACATATCGGCGATGATCATGAGCGCTGTGGAAGAGAAGTTGGAGAGGGCGAAGGTTCCAACTTGAACGATTGGACCGCCGACGACGCCATCAATTGTGGCGTATTGCGTGGTCTTGCTCAGCAAGTCGGTTTGTTGAGCAAGACTGGCTTTCTGTTGTGCGACGCGCGCATTCGAACTGCCAAGCGAAGCTTTAGCCTGTCTAACGCGAATCTCAGAGTCTGTGATCTGCACTCTAGCTTGCTCGACGCGGGCCTTTGCTGCATTGACCGAAGCACCGGCTGAGTCGTAGCGCATTTTTGCAGTGTCATAATTCGAGCGTGAAGTAATGCCCGTCTCCAGCAGGTCACTCGCCCGCTTCAATTCGATCTCAGCATTGGCGCGTTCGACTTGTGCCCGGTCAAAATCCGCCTGTGAAGTGTTCAGCGCCGCGCGCGCGGTATTGATTGCATTTTCCGTGGCGGTAATTGCGGCCAGTTGATTCTGCACATCAGCTTGAGCTCCGCGCATTGCGGCTTCCTGCACGGAAGTCGCGTTGGCCAACTGGGTCGGGTCAACGCGCATCAGCGGTTTGCCCTTTTTGACCACATCGCCTTCTTTGACAAACACGTCGGTGACACGGCCCGAAACTTCAGCGGTCAGGTTGATGAATTGAATAGGTCTGACTTCGCCATTGGCGGTAACCTTTGATTCAAGCACCGCCCGCTTTTCAACCTTTGCTGTTTGGACTTCCGGTAAATCCCCTCGCCGTGCAAAGAAGCTGGCGGCGATAATCGCCCCCAGGACGAGTAAGACGACTACCGAAATGATGATCTTCTTGTTTCTGGAAACTGCCATATGTTCAGACTCCCTCCGGGTAAATAATGAGTTCGTGTCCTAGTAATTCCTGCCTTACTGGATGTGTGGTCAACTTGTTGTGATGGAATTCGTTTCGACCGCGAGCCTATACGAAAGATAAATACATCATGTTTCAAGAGAGTGACAAAAGGTTAAAAGCCATTGTAAAGACTTGCCGTGCTTTTGGACAAGCTCACACGCCTGCTTGTCACAAGTTTCATCGGTACGCGAAAGCATAGGCCCACGCGAAAGCACAAGTTGTAAAACGACAATATCAGATTGTTTATAAACAGCGTTTCACAACGTTTAAAAGATAAAATGCGAAGACGAAATTTAATAATTGTCCGTAAGCAATCTCGGATAAATCGGTTGAAGTGATTCGGAGCGGTGTGTATAATCCGCCCGCCTGGAATCCAGATACGCGGTGATGCCTCATCATTCCTGCAATGAAAACCGCGACAAGCATTTTAGAAAATTAGATTAACCGTTTCAGGTCGTTACTGGAATCGAAGTCAGAAAATATGTCAGCCTACTTATTTGATATGGGTGACATTCTCTGATCCTCTCACAAAAAATTCGGTTCGAGTGACAGCAAGCTATCAATCATCTCGTTGCTATAAAAAGTAAAGTGAGAAATGTGCCGCGCCGGTAACCCCGGCAGCTAAAATACCGCCACGAAACTGACCTTCCCCGCGTGCCCCGCTGTATTGTGGTTCAATGGATTTACGCTTTCGGTCAATCCCTATTAACTAACGTCCTTAACCTGATCTGGTGCGATCAACTCAGAGCTTGGAAAAGCGCCGTGCAGCCCCTCGGGCGCATTGACGTTTGGCTCTTCGGCCTCACAATTTCCGCAAGAGCACAGCTAGAAGAGGAAAAAAATGAAATCCAGAATTTTATTGATAATTGGACTGGTCATGGCTGGGCTGAGCGTGTTTGCTTGGCGCGCAAATCTGCTGACCTTTGGTCAGGATGCGCCCAATCGAACCTATGCTAGTCCGGTCGGACAAATCACTTTGCCGACATCTGAAGGTACAGCGGGGACGCTCGGAACCGATTATGAATTGGCGCGATTAGCTTTTGGCTTTGCGTCGAATGTGCCGCAGGTGGGTGACCTGGCGGGCGACACGGGCAATGGCTTCAATGACCGCTACGATTTTGAGAACTTGAATGCGTTCAGCCTTGGGCAGGCGGCGAACAATGTTGGCGATCTTGACAGCCTTGATCCGCGCAATGCGATTCAGGTGGGCGGTCGTATCGTCAATCCGGGATTCCGCTTTGTGCATATCGGAATGCAGCCTTTTATTTGGCAAGTTGGCGAACAGAACGATCAGGTCGCCACGCAAGAGGTCACAGTCTTTCCTTCGATTGACCACCTCTTCGATCCTGAAATTCCCGGTTATGGCCCGAAGGCGGCCAATCCGCCAGCGGGGGGAATTGGTAACGTTCTGCTTGAAGCGGCAGAGTTCACGGTTTGGGGGACGAACGATCGCGCCGAAGCATTGATCGCTGCCCAAACGCCGAATTACTTTGGACGTGGCGGCACAGGCGTCGCGCCAAATAACAAATGGTTCCGCGCTTCGCTGACCAAAATTTTTGCCGACGGGTTCAAGGACTATAACGGACTTAGCCCGTTTGCGAATCGCGCGGCAGGCACTGACCCATCGCCACAGGAAGGCGAAGATTTCGCTTCGCAGTGGCAGTTTCGTAATGGCGCTGGTGCTGCGGTGGCAGTGAAGTATGTCGCCGTCTACGCCAATCGCACGCGTGACGAGAAATTCTATCGGGCTGATGCTAATGGCAACATTCCAGGCAATATTGCCCAAAGCAATGAAGCCGAGATTGATGCTGTCGGTTTCAAACGATTCATTGTACCGCCAACCGCGACGATTTCGGGCCGTGTGATTGATGACAATAACGCCAACGGCAAGATTGATGCAGGCGAACAGCCGATTCCTGGCGTGACCATCCGATTGACTTCTACTGGCGACAACTCATTCACCGAAACGCAGACTAATGCCAATGGTGAATACACCTTCATTGGAGTGCTTCCGGGAACATACCGCGCCACTGAATTCAACCTGCCGAACTACGTTGATACCGGAGTTATCCCCGGCGCCGGCAAGACGGCGATTGACCTGAACAACATCAGCGCGCCGCTGGTGGCGGGCGAAGTCAGTGTCGAGAACAATTTCCTGGATGCGCTGCCGCCACAACCGCCTCTGGATGAATGCGTGCCGGGCTGTTTCAATAGCGCGGATATGTTCCTGCTATATGACAGTACGCGAAAAGCCATCTACGACAAGAGCGGCGGGGTGGGCAGCAGCATCTTTATCCTCTCACTCAATCGCAATGCGCTAAGCGATGATGAGGTGGTGACGGCGCTCTTCGGTATGGACACGCCGAAAGACAGGCTCGGCGCGCAGTTTGTTGTCGCGCAACTCAACGCGTTGAACTTCCCCAGAACGGTACTGAACCGTGCTACTTGTTTCTACAACGGCCCGAATGTGATCGTGAATATTCCAGGCAACCCACGGTTGATTGAACTGCTTGGCCAGGCGCGAACTACATTCGCCACGGGAAGTGATTTTGATATTGATCAACTCGCCGTATACATCGAATTGTTCAACAACATCACGGCAACCAGAGGTATCCTTTGCCCCTTCGCAGATCCGTGATGCCATAAAGTTTGCGCGCTGACGACTGAAATATAGAAGGCGCGCAATTTCCGCAGAAAATCGCTGCACTTGAGGCCGCCAATCTTAGGATTGACGGCCTTTTTTCTGTTGCGCGGATCGCAATGCAAGAGCCTAGAAAGGCTGATTGCAAGGCAGGTTGCGCGCAGCCTCGTCAGAATGTTATTTCTAAATCCACCAATCTTCACGATTCAACTCAAGCTGGAGAAACACAAGAACCATGAGTTATACCGAAGTTACTTCAACCACTGCTTTAGCCGAGATGATAACGCTGAGCGAACAGCAGCCGGTCTTATTTTTCAAACATAGCAGTACCTGTGGCATCAGCGACCGCGCCTTCCGCGAATTCGAGCGATACTTGCAATCGCCTGAAAGCACGCAGGTGCGCAATTGCGTAATCGTTGTGCAAACCGCGCGTGAGACCAGCAACAGCTTGGCCCGCCTGATGGGCATTGAGCACCAAACGCCGCAGGCGATTCTGGTGCGGGACGGGCGAGCCGTCTGGAACGATTCGCATATGGCGCTCAAAAGTGAAGCATTAAAGATGGCTGTCATTCAGAACTAAGGTTCTCGCGTTTGGCGGATCAGCGCGCTCCTCACTGGTTCCATATTTCCCGTCGCGGACCATTGCCGCTATAAAGTGTGTTTCATCGGCTGCCAGGAACTCTGTGTGGCGAGGCTTGACTGGCTCGAACCGTCCGCCGGTCAACAGCCGGTAGCGTTCATTGCGCCAGATGATCTCTTTGCCGGTAAAGCCGCCCAGCCAGCTTGCGAAGCTCAATACGTCTTGCAAGGGGATCAGCCAGAACCGGCTCAGCACGGTTCGATCTTTCAGTAACCGACTTAACTGCCAGGCCAAAAGAAGTCGCGCGGACAAGGAAGCCACCAGCGCAGCCAAGCTCCAGAGCGAGGGAAAGACCAAGCAGAAGAGCGACGCCCAGCTCAGCCCGTAAGTGAATCCCTGCCCCACGTACCCTTGCGGACGCGAACGCCGCGTGCTGCGATTCCAGCGCAGGCGATGTTTGAAGCTGGACAAAAATCCTATCGCTGTCGCGTGGTGATTGATTGTGTGGCAGGAGAGCGCGACGCGATAGCCAGCTTGATCCGCCCAATTGCCCAACACAAAATCATCCGCCAGATAGTCGGCCATTGCGGCGAAACCGCCAATCGCGCGCAGGCAGTCCGTCCGAATCGCCATTGAAGGGCCGAGCGTGAACTTAATGCCTTCTATCATTTCGGCCACCACAACCCCGGCCATAAATTCCGTGCTCATCCCGATCGCTTCTAGTTTTGACCAGAGGTCATCGCCGCTAATCCCGCGATAGAGGTTCGTCATCGCTCCCACCTCCGGCGCGACAAAAGTTTTGGCGATGTCCTGTAGGTAATTGGGCGCGACCGAAGAATCGCTGTCTGTAATCACCAGAATCTGATGATGGGCGGCGTCCGCCATCTTTTCCAGGCTGTAAATTTTGGCATTGGCGTAGGGCGGTTCGCCAGTGAAGATCAGCCGAGCGGCGATTTGCGGGTAATGTGACATCAGACGCTGAACAACAGCAACTGCCGAATCGTCTGCCTGCCTGACAGCAAAGAGGATTTCATATGCCGGGTAATCCTGAACAAAGAATGTCTCCAGACATTGGGCAAGGTCGGCATCAGCGCCGCAGAGTGGCTTAAGCAGACTGATCGGCGGCGGCAGGATAGGCATCTGGTTTCCCTGCTTGCTGTTGTATGAGATGCAGTGTTTGCGGGCGGCATAGATTGCAATGCCATAGTACGCAATTCCTCCGAGCGTGGTCACAATCAGAATCAGCATCGTGAAGGAGTGAAAGATCGTCAGTACACTATTCCACATCTTGATAAGGTGCTTTCATTGAGAAATGGTTTTAAGTTGCCTCGAATTATGTCAGCGTTCGACTGTTTGGGAGAGGCGACTTGTAAACGAAAATTGACTGATCGTCGCTTGTATAACGTACAGTGCCGAGCCACTTAAAGTGGGATTGTCATGTCTGGTAAAGCCGCTGGGTATCAGCGGCGGTTACTGTATACAGACTTGCCGCCCGCCGAGGCAAGAGTGAACACCTCACCGGGCAAAACTTTTTTTACTTCCTCGAATTTGTCGTTGTTCGTAACCAGAAAGATACGCTTCGATTCCATCCATAGACGCGCCAGTTCCATCTGATCAATAAACACCGGCGGCGAATCAGGGTAATGCGAGCCAAACTCCAGCACCGTTGTTCGTCCATTCAGCAACAACACCTGTCTGGCCAGATAAAACCCAACACTTGAATGGCTTTGGTACTCGCCGTTGAAGACAACGATATCATCCGGCTTCAGACGGCTCTGAATAGCTGCGGCCATCGGCTGTGATGACAGATAAGGCGAAAACACTCCCAGCGCCATATGGGCAAAGAAGATCAGCCCGGCTACTGCCATCGCCGTCGTGATTGACGCGGCGACCATCTGGCGGCGCAATCGAAAGATGAATGCGAGGCTGAATCCGAGGCCGAATGCGCTGGCCGCCCCCGCCGCCGGAACGCGCAACGTGGCAAAAGCGGATGCCGTTAAATCAGACGCGTGCCCCAGTGACAACCGGTAATTTTCAGGATTGCTGGTCAGAAACTGCGAAATATCGCCGGTCGGCGTCACCCCCCTGGATAGCCACAACGCATACGCCAACACTGCGGCAACGGCCAAACCAATTACCAGCAGCAGTCCCTGGCCAACCAGAATCCATCTGTTTTTCTGCTGTTCGCCTTCAGCCAATCCATAACCAATCAGCAGGGCCAGCGCGGGGAAGACCGGGAAGGTGTAATACTCCTGCCGCGTCGAGAACGAAAAGAATCCAACAATTACCAAAAACCAGATGATGGCAAACAGGCGAAGCTGAGCCGCACGGTTGGCTGGCCGCCATAAATCACGCACGCGCCCGAAAGCCAGCGGCAAAAAGACGCTGAACGGAAATAGCCACAGCAGATGCCCAAGCCAGAAGGGAACCAGCGGCATGGTGTCGTAATCCATTGGGTACCGGGTTCCCAGAAACCGTTTGACATGCTCATTGATAAAGTAAAACCAGAAAAACCGATCATTGCGCAATCCCGCCAGCACATGCCAGGGAACGGCCAACACCAGAAAAAGAAGCGTCCCGCTGATCGGCCTCATTTGCCAGACGCGTTTCCACCCGCCTGTCAGCAGCACAAAGACAAACAAAATGCCCAACGGAAAAACAACTCCGATCAATCCCTTCGACAGCACCGCCGCCGCCAGACAGGCATAAACAACGTAACTCCATTTCGCGTCCAACTCTTCAAAGTAGACTTTGAGAAAGAAGTAGAACGCGACCGTCATCCATAACGTCAAAATCACTTCGAAGATCAAAATGCGCGTAAACAGGTAAACGCCCAGCCCAACGCATAAGCTCAGCCCAGAGTAAAAACCGGCCCGCTCTCCCCCCATCCAATTGCCGAAGGCATAAACCATGATGATCAGCAGCAGCGTCGCCAACGCCAACGGTAGCCGCGCGGAGAACGTCGAGACGCCGAAGATTTTGTATGACAGGGCAATTGCCCAGTACATCACCGGTGCTTTTTCCAGAAAGCGCACGCCGTTCATGTGCAGCGTTACCCAGTCACCGCGCGCCACCATTTCACGGGCCGTCTCAGCATTCGCCGCATCCGCATCATCCAGTAAAGGCGGCGACCAAGTGCTGCCACCATAGATCAGAAGCGTGAGCGCAATCAGCAGTATCCAGCGAGATTTCATAGATGTAATTGGAAGTGCGGCTCTTTATATGATTTTGAAATTACTGCTG
>JBDSAM010000333.1:0-3775 GCA_039922135.1 Blastocatellia bacterium | reverse complement strand
CGAAAAAATCCGTCACCCCTGCCGAAGTCACCACTGGGTCGAGTTTGAACAAAAGAGTGCGCGGCCCAGGTGCGAGCATCTCTTTGCGCGACGATGTTTGATAGCCAGTCAGTTCAACGGCGATGGTGCGTTCGCTGGCGCGGTCAAGTTCATAATCAATTCTCACCGTGCCGTCCACATTGATCTTGCCTTGCACCGCGCCGTCAATCAGCACAGTCGCGCCCGCGGGGCCTTGAACCGTCAGCTTGGCAACCCGGGCAAGCGAGATGCGCCAATTCGCCGTCTCACCGGCCTCAATCCCATTCAAACTATCCATGTGGTCGTTATATTCGGGATGGCGAACCAACAACGCATGATCTCCTGGCTTTAAATCATTGACTCTCATGATACCGGTTTGATCCGCTGTCCCGCGCTGCTGGTCATCAATGAAGACCTGCGCATTGGTGGGCAGACCGTTGAGAACGAGCTTAGCGAATTGCGGAATAAGCTTTAGGCGAACAACTTCATTCGACTTAAGCGGTTTTGATTTGCCGGATGCGTCACGATACCCAGGAGAGCTAGCTTCGATTTGATAGGTCTTGCCGCGTTGAAGCTGGAACTCTACTTGTCCATCTTGATCGGATTCCTGTTTGGCCAGCACACGACCAGCCGCATCTTTGATGATGACCCGACCTTTGATAACTGGGTCAAGTACGACTGCCAACACGCCTTTCGTCGGCTGCACAGGAACTGAACGAATGGTGATGCGTTCGCCGGAAATGCGTTCGCGGGGTTTTTCAATAGTCGGAAATTCTTTAATCCCCGGCTGAGCATAGGCTGCGCCTGTTAAAACCAACAACAAGGCAAGAGGGAGAATTGGTTTTACGTGTGGTTGGGCTATCGTCAGAAGAACTGCCTGACTGGTTAAGGTACGTAAGGATTCAACTGTAAATACAACATTCATCCAAAAGTCCCTAGCAGCGTTTCTGGTCATTTAACATCTTGAGCGCAACGGAAGCCAATAAACTTATTTTTCGTTGATGGAAGCTGGAAAAACCGATCCGTTGCAGTTTGGTCTTTCACAGGAAGATTGTATGCTCCGCCACGAACGACTTTCCTGCCAGCATTGGGATTATCAACCGGGAGTGTGCTGCCGGGATAAAGCTTGAAGCTATCGGCTGTCCACTCTGAAATATTGCCAGCCATATCAAAAATTCCGAAAGGGCTAGCCCCCGACGGATAGCTCTTCACAGCCAGCGGCTCAGAGAAATTATCTTCCCTTGCGTTTGAATATTGCAGATCAGCCTTATCACCATACGGATAGAGCCGTCCATCAGTACCACGTGCCGCATATTCCCATTCTTCCTCTGTCGGCAGCCTTTTGCTTGCCCATTGGGCATATGCGTTGGCATCATCCCAACTGACATTATAGACAGGATCTGACGCCTTGCCGCTTGGCGCGCGTCCATTCGTCCAGTGTGGAGGCGGCTGACGATGGACGGTGTCTACAAACTCCTGATACTGGGCATTCGTAACTTCAGTCTCGTCAATGTAGAAAGGTTTGACAAGGACTTTGTGGGCAGGCTTTTCGTAATCATTCCCGTCATTGCGACCCATCATAAACTCGCCACCCGTGATTGAAATCATTCCCGGCGGAGCGCCGCCGCTAAGCTTTGGGTCAAGCGTCTGCGGCTTGCGAGTCAACAACCAGTATGAAATCCCGATGGTTAGGAAGGCCAGGACGGCTACTCCTGCCACAAGCGGCAACTTTGACTTCTGCTCCTGCGCAGGCCTGCTGATCTGCGGGCGTGAGTAGCCGCTGACGCCTGCCGAGCTGGCCGAAGAATAACCCCCAGCACTGTTGTTGGAAGCAGAGCTTGAGTTTGACGAATGGTTCTGATCAGAAAGAACCGTGTTACCAATGCCGACGGTCGGCGCGTCAGCCAAGCTGCCCGACCGCCCAACGGCACGCCCTTCTTGCAAGACCGTCTGGCGCGTGCCGAGCATGCGGCCAGTGATCTTGGCCGCGCCCGTCTGTTCGTACTCTTCGATCAATTCGCAGAATTGACGCGCAGTTTGGTAACGGTCGTCAGGATTCTTCTCAAGCGATTTCAAGACGACCTTCTCAAGCTCTGCGGGGATGCCCGGATAGTAATGAGCCATTGGCGGGACAGACATTTCGATGTGGCCACGGCGGATTTCGTAATCCGAAGTCCCGCTACCGTCGCCTTCGAACGGGACGCGGCCCGTAAGCATTTCGTAGAGCACCACGCCCATTGAGTAGATGTCAGAACGATGGTCTAACTCGCGGCCTCGCGCTTGTTCTGGACTCATATATTCGGGCGTGCCAGGATTAAAGCCCATCTGCGTGCCGCCTTTGACGCCGCGCACTTTGACAATGCCGAAATCGGTGACTTTTACAACGTCATCGGGCGTGACCAGAATGTTGGCGGGTTTTAGATCGCGATGAATGATGCCTTGATGACGTGCGCCGGTCTTGTCCAGATAGATAAAGTGGTGCGCGTAATCAATCGCGGCCAAAATCTGTTTGAAGAGCTTGAGCGCGCGGTAATCGGCAATCGGGCCGGTCTCGCGCGTAATCATCTTTCGCAAGTCACGCCCGGGCACATACTCCATCACGATGCAGGTAGTGTCGCCACTGGCAAGGAAATCGTAAACACGGACAATGTGCGAATGATCCAATTGAGATTGAACGAAAGCTTCGCGTTCCAGGCGGTCGCGTAGATGTTCGATCTGTTTCGGGCTGAAGTCTTCGGTGCGGATGGTTTTAATGATGACTTCGCGAGCCAGGCGCGTGTGACGCCCGAGGTACAACTCTCCCATACCGCCCTCGCCGAACGGACTGACAATTTCATAGTTCCCAATAGTATGTCCGAGCATAAGTGCTACGATTTTGAGATGCGGACTTACACGCCTTCTATCCACAATTGACGACCGCAATCTACAGTCATTTAGTTGACTTCTTGAAATTCAACACGCAGTCCTGATTAAGCAGGTTAATCGTCAGGTTGTAATTGCCGACACGGAGTCGGTCACCATCGTGCAATTCCACCAGATCAATCCGCTCATCATTCAAGTATGTTCCATTAATGCTCTCAAGATCGCGGGCATAGTACTTACTACCGCGCCGCTCGATGGCAACGTGATTGCGCGAAATGTTGTCAGCGTCAAGCATGACCTGGTTGTCCATGCGGCGGCCGATGCTAATACGTTCTTCGCTGAACGGCTGGGTCACGCCTTCTTCCAGTCCTTTAATCACAATATGCGGATTCAACTCGATCATGGGATGCAGGTGATGCGGCACGGTTTCTCGACTCTTCAGGATTCCGGTTCCTGCTGCCGAGGTGACCTGAACACGCAGAACGTTCTGCCCAATGCGAAGTTGATCGCCATCCTGCAGTTGTGATTGCTGTACGCGCTGACTATTTATAAAAGTGCCGTTACGGCTAAAATCCTGGACAATATAGACCGCCCCAAATCGCACGATTTCGCAATGTAGCCGCGAAACTGTCTCGCCATCAAGCACAATATCGCAGGTTTCGCCGCGTCCGATAGAGGTGCGGGCTTTAGTCAGCAGCAAACCCGTGCGTTCTGTGCACAATCCGCTGACAAAATTCAAACATAATCTGCTTTCCGCGGAATTAGTCGTGGCTCGGCCTTTGCCATACGAAATGGCCACAGCAGAATCGAGCGGGCGAGTAAAATCGTGTTCCTGGCCGATCACGGTGGATTGAGTCCCAAGGGAATAAATTGTTATTGCGAAATGCGTCGAGGC
>JBDSAM010000332.1:0-3460 GCA_039922135.1 Blastocatellia bacterium | reverse complement strand
CCGTCGTGACAAGCACGCCCGCGCCGTCTGTTACTCCAGTTGGCAGCACAGATGCTCAGAAGACTTCCGCGTTCGATGGCGAGCGCGCGTTCAATCACGTCAAAGCGCAAGTCGCGTTTGGCCCGCGCCCGGCGGGTTCGGCGGCAGTGGAAAAGACGCGCGAATATCTGGTCAAAGAGTTGAAGAGTTATGGCTTGGCGCCAACGTTGGATGAATTCACCGAAACAACGCCGCGCGGCAAGATCAAATTCAAAAATGTAATTGCCGAACTGCCCGGCGAGACGTCCGACCTGATCATCATCAGCAGCCATTACGACACCAAGGAATTCAAAGAGTTCACTTTTGTCGGCGCCAACGATGGCGGATCAAGCACGGGCATCCTGCTAGAGATTGCGCGCGTGATGGCTGCCGATAAGCAGAAAAGAAAGTTCACCTATCAATTCGTCTTCTTCGATGGCGAAGAGGCATTCTGCGGCGGATGGAGCGAATGCCTGAATGGCAACGATCATACTTATGGCAGCCGCCATTACGCCGAAAAATTTAAGAAGGACAAACAGACCACGCGCGTCAAGACGATGATCCTGCTGGATATGGTTGGCGATAAGGATTTGACCATCCCGCGCGAAGAAACTTCTTCTGCCTGGCTGGTCAATGCCATTTGGGGCACGGCGCAAGAACTCGGCCACAAGGCGGAATTTCCAAGCCGCACATTTACCATCGGCGATGATGATCACATGCCGTTTTTGCGCGTCGGCATTCCGGCGGTTGATATCATTGATTTCGAATACGGCGAAGGCCAGGAAGACAATCGTTACTGGCATACAGCGGAAGATACGCTAGATAAGATCAGCGCAAAAAGCCTGAAGACCGTTGGCGATGTCGTTCTGCTAAGTTTGCCGAAAATCGAAATGCAGGTGAAATAAAACGCCCATGAACGCCGTCCGTTTTCACTCCGTCATAGGCGGCATAGGCTTGACTGGCAAAAATCTTGACCAGGCGCTGCTCTCGCTAAAATTTGTAGTAGAATGCCGCCCGTCCAAACTTCTCCCCTGCTAGTTCTTTCATTACAGCGAAGCGATCAGCAATAACAATGCTCGGACTACACACTGAGTGTGGAGCGAAAACCGGCTTAGGTTTTCAACTGCATGGCGTTCAAGTCTAAACATAGACTGCTGCCCGCTTTGTGGCCTTCTAACTTCAATTGTAGAGAGGAAAGAGGTGAGATGATGGAGTGGGAATATAGAACGGCTGATTGGGGTGAGATTCGCAAGATCGGCGCGCGCGTAACCGGCGAAGATTTTATTGACGCCAATGTGGATGCCGGCTTGAATTCAATCGGAGAAGAAGGCTGGGAACTGGTCAGCGTTTATGTTGATGGCTTTGCGATGCATCGCACCAACAAAGGCGAGGAACTGCTTTCCAGCAGCCGCTACGTTAAATACACTTTTAAGCGCCCGGCAACCGAAAAACAATAATCAAAAGGTGGCGCGTGATAGGATAGGCCGCTGGTTTTTCCTTCACTCATCACCTTTCTCTTTTTTATCGTGATCAATCATCTCTTGAATATCGCTAAAAAGAATCTTAGTGATGGTTCCATCCAGACCCAGAATTTTGACGGCGGGCTTGCTAAAGGGTTGGGTACTACGCAGATTATCAATCTTCCCACGCGCCCGTTGGCCATCGTGCGTAAGAACTTCGACATCGTTGCTGTCGAACATGCCCTGCAGCTTTTCCATCATCGAGAAAAAATCGTTCACAGTCTCTCCTCCCTTACGAAACAGCGTCTTCGGCAACGCTTCAATAAAGCTTCAATTCAATCCTAGCCATTGTATCAAGAATAACATCGCCGTCTTTGGCTGTGCCGCATCCGGCATTTTGTCTGGCGCCACCAGCAAGATAATTGCTTGTACTCCATTGTAAACCAGATGCGTCGCCACGCACGGCAGTAAAGACCCTGTCCACGCGCGCAGCAACGTCAGCACCAGGCTGAGCGAGACAATCACCGTAATCGCGGCCACGCTGCCCCAATATTGCGGCACATGCACCAGCGCAAAGATGAAGGCGGCAACAGCAACGCCAGCAGGCTTTCCGCCAATCCGCTCGAATGCTGAATAGATCACGCCACGATAGACGATCTCTTCCACCAGCGGGGCTGTTGCTACGGCCAGCACTGCTACCATCACCCGGATCAACATGCCTAGTTTGAGAATTTTCTCGACATCGGTCTCTTTATGCGGAAGAACCTTCGACAGGAAGATGCCAAGGCCAAACATCAGCATCGCCAGCGCGACCGCGTGAACCCATTTGAATTGCGAATGCCAACGCCAGCCTAGCGTTTGCCAAAAAGGTTTCTTTCCCACTCGCGTCACGTATAGCCAACTTGCGGCCAATGCTACAACCTGCATGACCAGTGTTGCCGCCAGCGTGAAGATGGCCATGCCGCGAGTGATCTCAATCTGCGGGATCTGTTTATGCATTGCCAGCAAGACCAATCGCAACAATGCATCCAAACCCAATAGAAACGCCCCGCTCAATCCCCAGATCAGAGATGCCCAAAACAGATCAAGCCACTTGTTCGTGGGCTGGGCTTGAGGCTCGGCCGGTTCGGCGGCTAGGGGCCAGCCGCTGGGTTCAGCGGACAATGGATTTGCTTCGTGAATTGACAATGGTTCTGACAATGAAGCAGACATCTGGCATTGGGGGCAAAGCGCATCTGGCTCCGATTCGATCTCGCGACCACAGGAAGGGCAGTAATAGGTAATGGTGGAAGACATAGTTCTTATTTCAGCCGAACTTTTCGCGCCGCCAGCAGAAGCGCAATAATCGTTTTTGAATCTTCAATCTCGCCGCGCTCGGCCATTGCCACCGCTTCATTCAACGGCAAATAGATGATCTCGACAAATTCATCGTGATCCAGGTTTTGTTCGGCTTGTTCCAATTCAGTCGCCAGATAGACATACAACCGCTCTTCGCAAAATCCCGGCGTCGAATAAAAATCGGCAAGCGGTTCGATTCGTCCAACACGAAAGCCTATCTCCTGCTCGACCTCTCGTGCCGCGCATTCCATTGGCGTCTCACCGGCTTCGATCTTCCCCGCCGGAATCTCCAACAGTTCGCGCCTAGCCGGGTGACGATACTGTTTGACCAGCGCCACGCGGCCATCATCGAACAACGGCAGACAGCCTGCGCCTCCCACGTGGCGCACGACTTCGCGAACGATCTCCAAACCGTTCTCTTCTCGCAGCCGGTCGCGCTCAACACTGAAGACCGCACCCGTAAAGATGTTTTGTGATTCGATTAGTTCTCGCGGCAAAATTTGAATCCCTCTCTATCCTTCTGCCTCTGGAAGCTATTCAAACATGCGCGTCAGTTGGTGAGCAAGCTTGTCGTTGCCGCTAGTGGGAACGATTTGCAAAACAGCAGCAGGCCGGCGGTATCTTGCGATGACCGCCAGCCTGCT
>JBDSAM010000331.1:0-4283 GCA_039922135.1 Blastocatellia bacterium | reverse complement strand
ATTCGGTAAAACAAAGGATCGTTCATCACGGCCCGCAGCCTGGAAGGACTGCGCTCCCAGGAATCACGCACAGGCTTCAATTGATTCGGAGTTGGTTATGAACAAACGTTCAACATCAGTTCTCATTGCTTCCCTGCTGGTCTGTCTGGCCGTCACATCAGCCGCTCAGGACAAACCATCGGAGAAAAAGCTCAAGACCGGTTTGTGGCCGGCGGACTGGACATACACGCTGGCCGAAGGCGTGACCACGCGCGAAGTCACTTTTTACAGCGACGGCGTTGGCTGTTACGGAAAGATTTTCTTTCCCAAAGGATTTTCAGCCACCGGCAAAACGCCAGGCATCGTGCTGGGACAAGGTTGGGCCGGCAATCATTTCTCGATTGAAAAGTACGGCGCGCGCTTTGCCGAACGCGGAATGGTGGCGATGGTCATTGATTATCGCGGCTGGGGATCAAGCGACGGTTTTATCGCGCAGGCTGAGCCTACCGTCAGCCGAGGCGAGAAAGAACCCGTCCGCGACGACAAGCGATACGCCAACGCCAAAACAGATACAGTCACTAAACGGACGCGGCTGATTCCGATGAAGCAGGTCGAAGATTACCGCAACGCCATCTCTTACCTGCAAGGCGAGTCGGGCGTTGATCCAGACCGCATAGGTATCTGGGGATCGAGCTTCGCTGGCGGCAACGTGATTGTAGTGGCGGCGCTGGATTCGCGCGTCAAAGCCGTCGTCGGGCAAGTCCCGGCGATCTCCGGCAAGAATTCGCCCGCCGGCCCGGTTCCGATTCGCGGCAAAGCTCTTGAAGATGCAATCAAACGCGCGCGAACCGGACAAGGCGGTGAATTCGCGACGGGCTTTTCGTACCGGCGAATGGTGGATTTGGAAACCAATCAGATGGTTGCCGAATACCGTCCGTTTCATTACCTGAAAGCCGTCGGCGACCGCCCCGTGCTGCTCATCCCGGCGGAGAAAGAAGAATTGATCAACAACAAAGAGAACGCCTACGCCGCGATTGAAGTGCTGACCGGCCCGAAGAAATTGATCCTGGTGCCAGGAATCACTCATTTCGAGATGTACATCAACGAAGCCTTCGAGATCAGTTCCAATGCCGCCGCTGCTTGGTTCCGCGAACATCTGTGGCTGGAACCGAAGGCGGAAGCCAAGCCCACTGGCAATTAAGAGGAAGATATGAACTTCATCACGAAAACTTTTCTGACAAACAGCCGGATCGCCTTCACGGCCTGCGCGGTTGTTGGCATTCTGGCCGGATTCGGCAACAGCATCGGACATTCGCAATCGTCTTCAAATCTGGAGATCAAGACGCTGTCATCACGGCCCGATCTGGTGAGCGGTGGCGACGCCTTGGTCGAAGTCAAAGCGCCCGCAGGCACGCAACTGAACCAGATTACGCTGACGCTGAACGGCAAAGATGTGACTCGCCAGTTGAAGCCTGATACGGCCGCTGGAAGCTTGCGCGGTGTCATCAATGGATTGAATGTTGGCGAGAACACGTTGCTGGCGAAAGCCGCAAAGGCGCAGGCGAGTTTGAAAATCACGAACTACCCTATCACCGGGCCGATTCTTTCCGGGCCGCACCTGACGCCATACGAATGCCGCACGGTCGAATCTGGGCTGGGCCAGCCGCTGGACGCCAATTGTTCAGCCAAACAGAAGATCGAATATTTCTATCGGGCATCGAACAATGCTTTCAAACCGCTGGCTGATCCTGCGGCGCGTCCTGCGGATTTGGCGACCACGACCACTTATGACGGCAGGACCGTGCCGTATATTGTGCGCGTGGATTCGGGCGCGATCAATCGCAGCATCTATCGCATCGCTATCCTTGACGATCCGAATCCGGAAACAGCATCGGCGCAGTGGGCACCCGGTGCAGGTTGGAATCGCAAGCTGGCGGTCAGCTTCGGCGGCGGCGCGGGCACGCAGTACAACCAAGGCACGAATCAAGCGAACGCCGCGCTGAGCCATCTGTATCTATCGCGCGGCTTCGCTTTCATGATTTCGACCGAACTGGTCAATCAGCAGCATGGCAATGCAGTCTTGCAGGGCGAGACGTTGATGATGCTCAAGGAGTATTTCATCGAACGTTATGGCGTGCCGAAATGGACTGTGGGCAACGGCGGCTCAGGCGGCGCGATTCAACAACTGGTCATCACGCAGATTTATCCCGGTTTGCTCGACGGTCTTCAGCCGACGGCTTCATTCCCGGATTCGTCGCTGCATACAGCCGATGCCGGACTGCTGCAAAATTTCTGGCGCAAAGCCGACCCGGCAGTCTGGACGGACGCCAAAAAAGCTGCGGTCGAAGGCTTCACGAAAGGGACGAGCGCGGCCTGGGAACGGTCGTTCGTGCCGGTGCTGACCGCTACCAATGCCAAGGGCTGCGCGCTGAATGACGCCAGCCTGATTTACGATCCCGTCAAGAATCCAAAAGGCGCGCGCTGCACGATGCAGGAAATGCGCGCCAACATTTATGGCCGCGACCAGAAGACGGGCTTTGCGCGCAAGCCGCAAGATAACGCCGGACTGCAATACGGCCTGGCCGCATTGAACAGCGGCGCAGTCCGCGTGGACGAGTTTCTGGACTTGAACGAAAAGATCGGCGGCAATGACATTGACGGTGGCTTCGTGTCGCAGCGTTCGATTGCTGATCCGATTGCGTTGCGCACGCTGTATGCCAGCGGCCTGATGAACTCCGGCGGCGGCGGACTGGCCAACGTGCCAATTCTGCATGCGCGCTCTTACACCGACGCGATTGGCGACATTCACGACCGCCACCGCGACCTGACGATCCGCGCGCGGCTGGAAAAGGCCAACGGTCGTTCCGACAATCAAATCATCTGGATCGGCCCATTGCGCGACCGGAATCAAACAGTGCAAACGGGCGGCCCTGACTTGGCTGCGCTCTCGCTCGACACGATGAACAAATGGATGGATGCCATTGCCGCTGATCCCGCGCCGCTTTCAACTGATAAAGTCGTTCGCCATAAACCGGCTGAGGCCGTGGATGCCTGCTGGGACGGCGCTGGCAAAAAGATTGTGGAGAAAGCGAGCTTCGATGGCAATGGAAAGTGCAACACGATTTACCCGGTGCATAGCGAACCGCGTATGGTGGCCGGCGCGCCGCTAACCAATGACATCAGCAAATGCCAATTGAAGCCGATCACCTTTGCCGATTATAAAGTGCCCTTCACTGACGCGCAGAAGTCGCGCCTGAAAGCTATTTTCCCGACTGGCATCTGCGATTTCAGCAAACCCGGCGTGGGGCAAGGGCCGATCAAAGGAACCTATCAGCGTTATTGAAAAGTTATCTGGTTTGTCAGGCATAACGGCTTGTACGGCTTGTCTGGCGTGGTGAAAACATACTGACTCGCCCAGCAGATTAATGAAGGAGCTAACGATGCAACGAATGATTCGCAAACAAACTGGCGTAGTGTTGATCGTGTTGATGTCGGGGATTGCCGCCTTTGCGCAACAACCGGCAACGCGCCCGCCCGATCCGGCAGCGCAGCCACAACAGGTCGCCTCAGGATTCAAAGCGCCCGACAACATTGATTTCCGCACGGCCAGCGTTATCAGCGAAGGCGTCCGATTGTACGCGGAAATCTTTTCGTTGAAGTCGCTCGCCGGCAAGCCGCTGCCAACGATCATTCAGGCGCACGGCTGGGGCGGGACGGCGGCCAACTTCCGCTTTGACGCGCTGGCGCTGGCCAATGCCGGGTATCTGGTCATTGACTTCGATTACCGCGGCTGGGGACAGAGCGACGGGCGCATCGTGCTGAAAGCGCCGCCGGAGAAAAAAGACGGTCGCCGCTTCACCGCTCAAGTTGAAGAGTTGCGTGAATACGTTGATCCGATGGAGCAGTTGACCGATTGGTTCAACACAATCAATTGGGCGATGGGCGAACCGACGGTGGATAAACAGCGCATCGGTTTGCGCGGATCGAGCTATTCGGGCGGCCACGTCTTTTACGTCGCCGCGCGCGACCCGCGCGTCAAAGCCATCGTCAGCCAAGTCGGCGCGTTCGACTCGCGCTGGGTAGTGGCCGGCGAAGCCGAGACGAAAATCACCTACGACGAAGCGACGCGGCGCGCGCGCGCCGAATTGGGTTATCCCGAACCGCGCGCCAAGGCCGTTGGCAATCTGATCGGCGCGCCCATCCGCGACAAAATGCTGCATTACGCGGCGGTCGAGGAAGCGCCGAAGGTCAAAGACTGCGCCGTGCTCTTCATCGTCGCCGAGAAGGAAGAACTCTTCGACAAC
>JBDSAM010000330.1:0-3829 GCA_039922135.1 Blastocatellia bacterium | reverse complement strand
AAAGCGCGCGCACTTGTTTCAGAAGCAGGCGGCGTTGAAAAAGTCCCGCTGGAAGCCCTGGGCTGGCTGCTGCCAGTGCTATCACCTGTGCCATCTGGCGATGCTGGTTCGCAAACACAGGTCGCCGCGATTCGACGGCATCTGGTCAACCGGGCGGAAGAAACCGCAGGCACGGCGCATTTCACGACCAGTTATGCAGACGGTGCGCATCTGCTGCTGCATTCCAATCGCCGCGCGGACGGCATCATTCTGGAAGCTTTAATCGGCGACGATCCGAAGAATGATTTGATTCCGAAGATCGTGCGGGGCTTGCTCGCGCATCGCGTCAAAGGCCGCTGGGAAAACACGCAGGAAAATTCATTCATCCTGCTGGCGCTGGATCGGTACTTCAACGTTTACGAAAAGGCCACGCCGAACTTCATCGCGCGCGCCTGGCTGGGTGATGCCTTTGCCGGAAGCCACGAATTCCGTGGGCGCACGACTGACAGTCACGAAATCAACATTCCAATGAGTTATCTGATGTCGCAGACGGGGCAGCAGAATCTTGCCTTGAGCAAGGAGGGCGCAGGCCGGTTGTACTATCGCATCGGGATGAACTACGCGCCGACCAGCTTGCAGTTGAAGCCGTACGACGCGGGCTTCACGGTCGCGCGCACTTACGAAGCAGTGGACGATCCAAACGACGTGCGGCGGCAGGAAGACGGTTCGTGGCGCATCAAAGCTGGCGCTCGCGTTCGCGTGCGGCTGATGATGTACGCGGCGGCGCGGCGCTATCACGTCGCATTGGTTGATCCGATGCCGGCGGGCTTTGAAACATTGAATCCGGCGCTGGCTGTCACTGGCAACCTTCCGCGCGATGAAAAAGACACGAACGCGCAAAGTCGCTGGTGGTGGTGGTCGTGGCAGTGGTTCGAACACCAAAACATGCGCGACGAACGTGTCGAGGCTTTCACGTCGCTTTTGTGGGAAGGCGTCTACAACTATTCGTATGTTGCGCGGGCGACAACGCCAGGTAACTTCGTTGTGCCGCCGACCAAGGCTGAAGAGATGTATCACCCCGAAACTTTCGGGCGCGCTGCCAGTGACCGCGTAGTGATCGAATAGCCTTGCGGCTAATTCTGGGAGCGCAGTGCTTCCAGCCTGCGGGCCTTGTTGGGAAAGCCATTCGGAATACGATCGGATGACTCACCAAGTCTCGCAGGCTGGAAGCACTGCGCTCCCAGGAAAGTTTTGCATTGCCCGCCGAACTCACTTAGTCTTTCGCCTTCCTTCAATTCATTCACAAAACAAATCAAATCAGTCGGGTAAATCTGTACTTTTTCAAAAGGAGATTGATCAGATGAAGGCTTATGAGCTTCAGCAGTTGGGCATTGACGGATTGACGTTGGTGGATAAACCGGAACCGACGCCGGGTGCGCGGCAGGTGGTAATGAAAGTCCGGGCGGTATCGCTGAACTATCGCGACCTGATGGTGACAAAGGGGACGTACAATCCACGATTGAAGTTGCCGATGATTCCTTTTTCCGACGCGGCTGGGGAAGCCGTTGCCGTTGGCGGCGAAGTCAAAAGCTTCAAGGCAGGTGACCGCGTGGCCGGGACGTTCTTTCAAAACTGGACGGGCGGCGAACCGACCGAAGCCAAAGGGCGCACGTCCAAAGGCGCGGGCGATGCCCAGGGCATGATGGCCGAATACGTCGTGCTGGAAGAAACCGGCGCGATTCATTTGCCGGAACACCTTAGCTATGAGGAGGGCGCGACATTACCGTGCGCGGGGCTGACGGCCTGGAACGCCGTGGTGGACAAGGGCCAGACCAAAGCGGGCGACACCTTGCTGGTGCAGGGCACAGGCGGCGTTTCGATCTTTGCGGCGCAGTTTGCTTTGATGCACGGCGCGCGAGTGATCGCGACTTCCAGCAGCGATGAAAAACTCAGCCGATTGGCTGGGATGGGCGTGACCGACGGCATCAATTACATAACAAATCCTGACTGGGACAAAGCCGCGAAAGACTTGAATGGTGGCGCTGGTATTGATCACATTGTTGAAGTCGGCGGCGCAGGTACCTTGGAACGTTCACTGAAGGCCGTGCGCATTGGCGGAATGATCAGCGTCATCGGCGCGCTCAGCAGCGGTGCTGGCATCAATCCGGTGTTGGTATTGATGAAGAGCATCCGGCTGCAAGGCATCTTCGTCGGTCACAGTGAAATGTTCGAAGCGATGAACCGGGCCATTTCGCTGCACAAGATGAAGCCGATTGTTGATCGCGTCTTCGCATTCGAGGAAGCAAAGCAGGCGCTACAGTTGATGGAAAGTGGTGGGCACTTTGGCAAGATTGTCATCAAGTTTTGATATTTGCCACAGAGAGCACAGAGAGCACAGAGGGGTTGATTTCTCTTTGTGCCCTCTGTGTTCTCTGTGGCTTTTATGTTTTCCAAACAGGAAGGGAGTTTAAAGTGGAACAAAGAAAACTCGGAACACAGGGATTGACCGTTTCGGCGCAGGGGCTGGGCTGCATGAGCATGAGCCATGCGTATGGCACGCCGAATGATCCGGAATCCATCGCTACGCTGTTCGAAGCACTTGAACTGGGCATCAATTTTTTCGACACAGCAGAAATTTACGGCCCATATAAAAACGAAGAATTGATTGGCCGGGCCTTCAAGGATGTGTTTCAAACTCGCCGCGATCAGGTATTCATCGCCACCAAGTTTGGCTTCAACATAGTGGATGGCAAACCGGTGGGCGTAAACAGCCGGCCGGAGAACGTCAAAAAGGTTTGCGACGAATCCATGCAGCGGCTGGGCCTGGATCATATTGATCTGCTTTATCAGCATCGAGTGGATGCTAGCGTGCCGATTGAAGACACTGTGGGCGCGATGGCGGACTTGGTGAAAGCCGGTAAAGTTCGCTACCTGGGATTGTCAGAAGCCGGCGCAGCCACCATTCGCCGCGCGCACGCGGTGCATACGATTACGGCGCTGCAATCGGAATATTCGCTGTGGGAGCGTGGGGTCGAAGACGAAATCCTGCCCACGATTCGCGAACTCGGCATCGGCTTTGTTCCATACAGTCCGCTGGGCCGTGGCTATCTGACCGGCGCGATAAAAAGCGTGAATGATCTGGAAGAGACCGATTGGCGGCGCAATAACAATCCGCGTTTTTCAGAAGAAAATCTCAATCGCAATCAAACGATCGTTGACGCGATCAAGGAAATTGCCACAAAGAAAAACGTGAAGCCCGGACAGATTGCCTTGGCCTGGGTGATGGCGCAGGGCAAGGACATGGTGCCAATTCCGGGCACGAAGCGTCGCACATACCTGCGCGAAAACGTCGCGGCCACCCAGATCAAGTTGACCGCGGATGATTTGGCCTGGCTGGCTGAAAGGATTCCTGCTGACGCTGCTGTTGGAGAGCGGTATACCGAAGGCGGGATGAAGTTGATTGACCATTAAAACGATGACTGATCCCACCTCCCCCACAGATTTGCCGGAGCAAGCCAAATCGAAACGGCGCGGCTTGCTCCGTGCTTTTGCGATAGACCTGTCACCACTAAAAGCTTCGCGCGATTACCGGCTGTTATTTACCGGGCAATTTGTTTCTGCTTTCGGTTCATCCATCAGCTACGTCGTATTGCCGTGGCAGATGTATCAACTGACGAAATCTACGTTTGCCGTGGCGATGATTAGTTTGGCGGAGTTCGTGCCGATGTTTGTCATGGCCTTCGTCGGCGGAGCCTTGGCCGATTACATTGACCGGCGGCGATTGATCGTGATTGCTGAACTGGGGATGACGATTTGTTGCGGCTTGCTGGTCACAAATGCAATGTTGCCG
>JBDSAM010000329.1:0-7979 GCA_039922135.1 Blastocatellia bacterium | reverse complement strand
AATATCCCTGACCATTGCCCAGGTTGATGCATTCTGATTGGCCATCGCTACGCAAGTGATCCAGCGCCAGAATGTGCGCGGTTCCCAGGTCGGCCACGTGAATGTAATCGCGAATGGCTGTGCCGTCCGGCGTTGGATATTCGCCACCGAAGACCGGAACGTGCGGCAGCTTGCCGGTCGCGGCGTTCAACACGTTTGGAATGATATGTGTTTCAGGCGCGTGGTCTTCGCCTCGCATTGCAATCGCTCCGGCGGCGTTGAAATACCGTAGAGCGACGAACTTCAATGCGTAGGCTTGATCGTAGCTGTTGAGAATCTTTTCCAGAAACAATTTCGACCAGCCGTAAGGATTCGTCGGCTGTTGAGGATGTTGTTCGTCAATTGTCATGCGCACCGGTTCGCCATACGTTGCGCAGGTGGATGAAAAAACGAACCTCCGGACACCGGATTCTAGCAGCGCGTCGAGCAGCGCGATGCCTTGTCCGACGTTGTTTTCAAAGTAGAGCTTCGGTTGCGCCACCGATTCGCCGACATATGCCAGCGCGGCAAAGTGAATGCAGGCTTCGATGTCGTGCTGCTGACAGATGCGACTGACTAATGCACGGTCGCCAACGTTGCCTTCGTAAAAAGGCACACTCGCATCCACCGCAGCGCGATGGCCGCGAAATAGATTATCGAGCACGACCACCTGCTCGCCTTTTTCGCGCAGCATCTCAACTGTCACGCTGCCGATGTAACCCGCACCGCCCGTGACCAGAATCGCCATCGGTTAAATTACTCCTTTGACTGCCTCTACAATTTGCTGATCAGAGATCAGCATCAGATTTGCCGCCGCCGCCAGCGGGACGTAAGAATCCACTGCGCGCACTGAACTCAATTTGCCTTCAAAGCCTTCTTCAGCCAGTCCGGCAATAATCGCCTCCGCCACGCCTCCGCCCGTTGCGCGGCATTCGTCGGCCACGACTACGCGACCGCATTCGTCCGCGTGACGTTTGACAGCTTCTATAGGCAGAGGGTTCAGCCAGCGCAGATCAATCACGCGAGCGTTGATGCCTTGCTCGTCTTTCAGCTTCTTTGCCGCGCGCAGGCTTAACCGCAGACCGTTGGCATAACTGACGATCAACACATCCGTGGCGTCGGGGTTGTACACGCCGACTTCGCCGGGCAGCAGCAATGAATTGTCATTGCCCGGCTGCGGATAATCGCTCAGCCACAGCCCATCACCGTCCGCGTGCAAATCCTTCTCGTGGTAAAGCGCAATCGGTTCCAGAAACATGGCAACGCGGCCACAGGCTTTTGCCGTTGCGACCAGCCCGCGCAACATTCGTGCCGCATCGTCGCCGCGCGCAGGCACTGCCAGCAGCAATCCCGGAATGTCGCGCAGCGCGCCGATTGAATTGTCATTGTGAAAGTGGCCACCGAAGCCTTTTTGATAAGCCAGCCCTTGCACTCGCACAACCATCGGGTTGGCGAACTGCCCTGAGGAAAAGAACTGGAGCGAGCAGGCTTCACCGCGAATCTGGTCAAGCGCGTTGTGGATGTAGGCCAGGTATTGAATCTCTGGAATTGGCAGCAGCCCCGCCATTCCCGCGCCCTGCGCTGTGCCCAGAATGGTCGTTTCGTCCAGCAGCGTATCGAAGACGCGCGCGACGCCAAACTTCTTTTGTAATCCGGCGGTAACGTAATAGACGCCGCCTTTTTTGCCGACGTCTTCGCCGAAGGTAATGATTTCAGGAAAACGCAACATTTCGTCAGCCAGCGCCGCGTTGATATGCGCGCCCATAGTGCGCTTGGTCGGCGCAGTTGCTGCTTCTGGCAGCGCATTGTCGAACAATTGGGTGCGCGCTTCGGCAGAAGCCTGAATGGCGGTTGTCGTGCGGATAGCCGTTTCATCATACGGCGCAAGCGGCGCAATCACTTCAGAGACCGTGGTCAGCTTTGGCCGACAGATGGCTTTCTCCATTGCCGCGTCAATGCGCGATTGAAGATCGCTGATGATTGCTTGCAGCACGGCTGGCGTCGCTGTGCCGGTTTCAATCAAACGCCTGGCATTGATCAATAGCGGGTCTTTGGCTTCCTCGGCTTCGATCTCCTGCAACGTACGGTAAGTCGTTTCGACATCCGTGCCTGCATGTCCCCACAGCCGCGTTGTGTGCAGATGCAGAAAAACCGGCTGGCGCTGGCGGCGGCAGGTATTGACAGCTTCGTTGACCACATCGAAGACTTCATCCATTGCGGCATCTTGACCGTTAGCGGCTTCAAAATAATGCAGGTGAGGTTGATGACTAAACGAATCGTGAATCCAGTTGTGTGGCGTTGAGACTGAAATCCCAATGCCGTTGTCTTCACACAGAAACAGAACGGGTGCCGCGCCGCCGCGCCGGACGGCATACCTGGCCGCATTGATCCCGGCCAGCGCCGTCGCGTGATTGGCCGAAGCGTCGCCGAACGAACAGAGCACAATTGAATCATCGCTCAGATCAACAGCCTTTCCAGTCTTCCTCGCCATCCGCAACGAAAACGCCAGCCCCGCAGCCTTCGGCACATGCGAAGAGATGGTGCTGGTCTGCGGCGGAACCCATAACGGGCGGCTGCCCCATACTTTGTGACGGCCTTGAGAAATCGGGTCGTCTTTTGAGGCGCAGAATGACAGCAGCGTTTCAAAGATCGGATCCATACCAGCTAGTTTGCGCGAACGCGCCATCATCAACCCGCCGGATCGGTAATGCAGAAAGCACGGATCGTCCAGCCGCAGCAGAGCGCCGACGATGGCGTTGTTTTCATGACCGGCGCTGCTGATCGTGTAAAAGCCCTCATTGCGCCGTTTCAATTCGCGCGCGGCGACATCCAGCAGCCGGCTCATCGCCTGATCTTCAAAAATTTCCAGGGCTTGTTTGACCGTCAACTTGCCACCAGGACGCAGCAGGTCATCCGGCGCAAGACGAGCAGCGGCAGGTTCCGCCGCCACCAGATAGTCGTTGAGTTTGTTCTGAACGATTTCGACGCGGGTCAATGGTGTGGCCATAACGATTGAGTGCAAGACGTTGGATTGTTTGTTCAGTGATTGAGAAGCGCGAAGCCTGAAGTCTCAGGATAATGTTGTCAAGAGGCGTGGGCCTCTGCCTGCGAACTGTAAAAGAATACAGGCGATTTGAAGGGACGCCAGGGTCAGCAGACGAAAGACCATAATTCATCTGGCAGTTGGCCGCTTATTACGACTGCCCATGGATGACCGTGCTAAAATGCCCGCGAAGTCACTCCTTCATTCAAACGAAACAAACAAAGGTAACAAAATGAAAACACATCTTCTTTCTCTTCTGTGCGTGATTGTACTTGCAGCAGGGGTTGTGCAGGCTGCGACCAAGCAAAATCAAGTCATCACAGCCATCAGGCAATTGGGCGGAACGGTGGAACTGGATGAACAGTTGCCGGGCAAGCCAGTCGTTAAAGTTGATCTGCACGGCACGACAATTACCGACGCAGACCTGAAACATCTGGAAGGTCTGACGGAACTGCGCCACCTGGATCTGCGCCTGACGAAAATCAGCGATGAGGGCGTGGCGCATTTGAAAGGCTTGACCAAGCTGCGTTTTCTGAACCTGTTCCGCACACAACTCAGCGACAGCGGGCTTGGACAACTGAAGGGCTTGACCGAATTGGAAACGCTGCTGATCGGTGGAACGAAGGTCACGGATAAAGGCCTGGCCACAGTGAAATCATTTGCTCGCTTGAAGAAACTCAGCGTATTCGACACACAGGTCGGAGACGATGGGATCAAACAACTCAAAAACCTGGCCAGGCTGGAAGTGTTACTGGTCGGCAAATCGAAAGTCACGGATGACGGCACGACTGCGCTTCGGCAGGCCATGCCCAACATACGCTTCACTGAATCGCAGACGTAAAAGAAAACCCAATGTTTAGCCACTAACCGCGGAGGTGATAATGAAACTTCTGACTCTGATTTTGTTTTCACTGGGCTTGCTATTCCAGGTGCCGCAGGTTGCGGAGAAGAGTGCGCCATCGAAAATTGCCATCACGTCAAAGGATGAACCGGGCGAACGGTTGATCGTCTCCGGCAAAGTCTTCGGCAAAGACGGTCGCACGCCGCTCACCGGAGCTTCGGTTTACGTTTATCACACCGACGCAAAAGGCCTCTACACGCCGGACACGAACGATAACAAGAACCCGCGCCTGCGCGGTTACCTGCGGACGGATGAACAGGGCCGATACGAATTCGCCACGATCAAACCTGGGCATTATCCCAACAACACGATTCCAGCACATATTCATTACGTCGTTACCGCGCCAGGATAGAAGGAACGGATTTTCGAGATCGTCTTTGAAGGCGACCAGTTCATAAACGACCGCATCCGCACGGATGCCGCGAAGGAAGAAAGCGGCTTTTCGATCCGCCCGCTTGAACGCGATAAGCAGGGCGTGCTGCGATGCGTGCAAGATATCAAACTGCGGCAGTGATCGCTGACACAAGCCGAAAGGAGATTACAATGAACCGCCAGTTATTATTCAGTTTTGTGGCAATGATGTCGTTGATGATGATCTTTCCGAAAATTCCAGCGGAGGCACAAAAAATGAGCGACGATCCGATTCATCATTTTGAAGGCTCATGGCAAGGGACGGGGAAATTCTCAGGAATGGCGGCGACGGCGCAATCGCAATGGGAGTGGGTGCTGGCGGGACAGTTTTTGCGGCTGAGCCTGCGTTATGAGATGAAGACGCCCAATGGTGGCAAGCAGTCCTTTGAAGGGCACGGTTATTACCAGGCAAAAGGCGCGGGCCGATTCGAAGGACGTTGGTTTGATTCACGAGGCAACACCTATCCTATCAATGGCACGCTCGAAAACAACACGCTGACCTCGCTCTGGGGTGAGTCGGACAAGGTCACTGGCCGGTCAATCTACAATATCAACGAAGCTGAAAAGACGCTGGAAATTGCGGATGCCATCCACCAACCAGACGGTGCTTGGAAAGAGTTCTCCCGATTCAAACTGACGCGGGGCCGTTAGGCCGACAGATTTCCTTTTGGCATAAACGCCAGAAAACTGAAAGAGGCTTTGCAATGAAAGTTCGTTGCAAAGCCTCTTCCGTTTTTGAATGTGCTGATGTGGTTGCTCAGTTCTTTATGGGTTTGGGTACTGGCGCCGGTGTTGGCGGGGGCGGAGCGGGCGCGTTGACAACCTCGTAACCCGCCGCCTGCCAGCCGCTCATTCCGCCGAGTAATGCCGCCGCATCTTTGAATTTCTCATCCTGCTGAAGTACGAACGCCGCACGGGCGCTTGTGTGTTCGGCCCCTCAAGTACAGTAAGCGATGATGCGTTTGTTTTTGGGCAGCCCGCTGAAATCTTTCTGCTCGATCTTGCTCAGAGCGTATTCCAGCGAGCCTTTGATGTGGGCGGCTTTGTAGGCCTCAGGTCCGCGCACGTCAATAATGACCGCTTTGCCCGCGTCCACCAGCTTCTTGGCTTCTTCTGGGCTAATGCGCGGCATCTTGTCTTCGGGGTTTTGCGTGGGCACCGGAGTCGGCGCCGCCGTAGCTGCCACTGGCGTGGTTGCGGTGTTTGCCGAATTTGGAGACGCGGCTAACTTCGAACAAGCCAGCGCAAGACATGCGCTGGCCAAAATCAACGCGCCACGACCGAGAAGGGAAGGTATATTCATAATTGATCTCACTTGATTCGCGATTTTAGAGCAGCCGTAAGAATCACGGCTGATTGCGGCGCAAGTTTACACGATGATTTGAAAATCTGGCAATCGCGCCATCCTAAAAGCCCAAAAAGCGCGGCTTGATCTTTACCCATCGCTCCGCCAAGATGCCCTCTCTATGAAGATTGCAAACCAACACCCGTCCATTACCTGTCTGCATTGATGAACTTCGCGAACCGTTACTTTCTTCTCTTAGCCGTTTGTTTCAGCGCATTCTGCTTTTCCGCCTGCAATTCAAAACCGGTGGCAAGCCAGCCAGTCGCTTCGCCAACTCCGCGTCCGAACCCCTTCGTCGCTTATCTGAAAGAAGGCGATTTATGGGTTGTCCGCAGTGATGGCACGGACGAGCGCGTGCTGGCAATCGCGTCAGAGGGCGAAACCATTCAGGATTTTGTCTGGGCCACCGACGGCAGCCGTGTTTATTACTGTGTCGGGCTGCAATTTTTTGAAGTCGTTATCTCTAGCAGCAACATTGCCAGCGCCGGTGAGTTGGCTGCTCCGCCGGGCGTGACCATTGACCGATTGGCAATGGGGCGCGATGGCAAAACTCTGGTTATCAATGCGTTGGACGCCGATGCCATAACGCGCTTTTATGCCACGACAGTCGGCCAGCGCGAAGCCCGCGAACTGGCGATTGATCAATACAATGCCCTGTTGCCCGAACACACGCCCGTCGTCCGCAACATTGGTGAAATGTCTGTTTCGCCCGATGCCCAGTGGGTTCTCTTCAAAGACTTGGTAGGTTTGGGTGAAGAGCTATTTATCGCTAACTGCGAAACCGGCGCGCGATTGCAGATCACCAACCTATATGTGCTTGGTGGTTTTGAAGACTCAATCAAAACCGAAGGCGGGCGGCGCGTGATTGAAGCAACTTGGTCGCCGGATGGGCGCTACGTCATTTTCAACCCAATGCAATACTGCTCTGATATTGGGTTGTGTTCCGGGCGGATGTTTTTAGTCGAAGGGTTCGGCGGCGCGCAGCTTCAGCTTTCGGTCGAAACCATGGTCAGTTTGCCGAATGAGTGGACGAGCGAAGGGAATTTCCTAGTGTATGACGATGGCAACCGTGTCGTCGTGACCGATATGCAGGGGATTCCAAAGGCGCTGGCCGAAGGAAATCATCCGAAATGCCAGCCCGCGCCGGATCGCTGAAGCCGGATCGCCGAAGATTGAGATTGGTGAGAAGATATTCGGGCAGGGTACCGAGGCCATTGATTCTTGATAACGACCCATACGGTCAAATCTTGACGGACAGGAATGCGCGTGATACTCACTCACACAACTTGCATGCATTCGTCATGCATCCGTACAAAAACGGGCAACACAGGCATCTCAACACAGGAGAAATTCAACGTGGTTCCACTCACCGGCATTTGTTCGGTTGCCAGGCTGGTTGTTTGTCTTTTCTTACTGGCTTTCGCTACCAACGCGCAAAGCTTCGAGTTTTACCCAGGCGCAAAATATGATCCGGCAATTCCTACGCTAAAACAGGTTATCAGTCACGAATGGGGCGAGAAGATCACCTCGCACCAGGAAAGCGAAAAGTACATCTTCGCGCTGCAACAGGCGGCTGGCTCGCGCGTGAAGGTCGTCAAGTACGCCGAGACTTGGGAAGGCCGCCCGCTGTATGTGATGGTCATTGGGTCGGTGTCAAACATCGCACGCGCGGAGGAGATCAAAGCTGGGATGCAGCGGCTCAGCGATTCGCGCCGGACTTCACCGAGCGAAGCCGATTCGTTGATGAAATCGCTGCCCGCCATTGTCTGGCTGATGCACTCGGTGCACGGCAACGAAATTTCCAGTACCGACGCCGCGCTGCTGACGGCGTATCACTTGCTGGCCGCGCAGAACGATGATCTGGTCGAGAACGCGATGAAGAACGTCGTGGTATTGATTGACCCGTTGCAGAATCCCGACGGGCGCGACCGCTTTATCAATTACTTTCGCCAGAACATGGGGCGCTTCGCCGACGGCGACCTGCAATCCGCCGAACACAATGAAGTGTGGCCGGGCGGGCGCACGAATCATTATCTGTTCGATATGAACCGCGACTGGTTTGCGCAGACTCAGCCCGAAACGCGCGGACGAACCAAGCTCTACCTGGAATGGTTTCCTCAAGTCGTCGCCGACTTGCACGAGATGGGAACCAACAGCAGCTACTATTTCGCGCCGCCCGCCCTGCCGTGGAATCCCAACTTGACCAAAGCGCAACTGGATTGGCTGGCGCGGTTCGGGCGCAACAATGCTGCGTGGTTTGA
>JBDSAM010000328.1:0-5398 GCA_039922135.1 Blastocatellia bacterium | reverse complement strand
AACAAACCCCCAATCTTCCGCTTCCCTGTTGAAATCGAAATCATGACGACTGAAATCGGCGAGATCATCGAAAACGACCGCCGCGCCAATTACCGCGTGACGGTCGAAAAGCAAGAGCAGGATTTCTACTTCCCTTGCGAATCCAAGCCGCGAATGGTGCTGTTCGACAAAGGGCATCGCATCTTCAAGCTGATGCACTTTCCGAAATCAGCGCAGGAGTTCACCTATCAACTCACCCGCGCCGAAGACGTGATGGATCGCGTCCGCGCCGCGCGCGAGCTTTCGCAGTTCAATGGTGAAGAGATTGTGAAAGCCTTGGGTGATTGCCTGCGCGGCGAAGACTTTTATGGCGTGCGAATGGCGGCGGCAATCAGCCTGGGCGAGATCGGCGGCGATTTGGCGCGGCAGGCGTTGATCGAAGCCTATCACGCTCTAAAAGACCCCCGCGTCCGCCGCGCCTGCACCTGGGCCATAGGCAACTTCAAAGATGGCGCTGCCAAAGAGGAATCGGCAGATTTCCTGTGCGAGATGTTAGACGACGAAAGCTATTTCACGGTTGTTGCCGCCAACCGCGCATTGGCCCACATTGGCGGGGACAAAGCCTTCGATGCCCTGACCAATTCAATCCATCGCAGTTCATGGCAGGAAGTAATCGCTGCATCCACTTTTCACGGCCTTGCCCATGCGAAAGAAAAACGCGGCGTTGATCTGGCCATCGAGCAAAGCAAGTACGGCAAGCCCGTGCCCATCCGCGTTGCTGCCATAGGCTGTCTGGGCGCTCTGGGCAAGGAACTGAACAAGGATGGCAAAGCCGACAAGGTCGCGGATCATTTGATCGAATTGCTGAAAGACAAAAACATTCGCGCGCGCGTATCGTCTATTCGCGCGCTGGGCAAGGTCGGCAGCAAACGCGCGCTGCCTGCATTGCACGCGGCTCAAGCACGCGAATGCCTGGATCAATTGAAGGCAGCAGCAATGGATGCAATCAAGAGACTGGAAGGATCGGAAAAGTAACTTAAGGGCTTCGCGGGTTTCAGCAACCCTGGTTGCCGGATCAATTTTGATGAAGTATAAATTCTGAACTGAATGAGCATTCATACAACCGTGTTTTACGTCTTACTCCCAAATCATTTCACCGGGAAAATTCAGAGCACTAAGCGACAGGAATCGTTATGAAAATTATCGTCTGTCTGAAACAGGTGCCGAAGAACGATTCGATTCTTCGCATCAACGAAAAAGGGGATTGGATTCAGGATCGCGATTTGACCTATGAGATCAACGAATCCGATCAGTACGGTCTGGAAGCTGCGCTGCAATTGAAAGAGAAGCATGGCGGCGAAGTGATCGCGCTGTCACTGGGGCCTGCGCGCGCGCAATCAGTGATCAAAGAAGCGCTGGCGCGCGGCGCGGATCGCGGGCTGCATCTGGAAGACGCGGCCTTCAATCATCTGGACGCTTTTGGCGCGGCATCGGCGATTGCGGCGGCGACAAAGGCGGAAGGCTTTGACCTGCTGCTGACCGGTCTGCAATCGGACGATCTTGGCTTTGCCCAGACGGGCGTCATTGCGGCGGAACTGCTGGGGTTGCCGCACGCGACCATCGTCATGGACGTGGAAGCAAATGACGGCACCTTGCGCGTCAAGCGCGAATTGGAAAGCGGCTTTTTTCAATGGGTCAGTTTCCCTGCTCCGGCGGTGCTGACGATTCAATCCGGCATCAACACGCTGCGCTATGCCACGCTGAAAGGCATCATGGCGTCGAAGAAGAAAGAGATTAAGAAGCTGGATTCTGCGGCATTGGGGCTATCGGCAGATGCGCTTGCGCCTAAGCAGCAGATTCGCAGCATCTATGTGCCGCAAAAATCGAAGCAGACCCAGTTCATTGAAGGCTCGCCGGCAGAGATCGCAGCCAAGCTGGTGGACAAGCTGAAAAATGAAGCTCGAGTTTTTTAACTGCGCGTCACTCTGGAGGAGATTATGGAAACAGCAACCAATTCAATCTACGGGCAAGCACTCGACTTGATTTCGTTACTGCCGCTGGATGATCAGGAAGATTTAGTCGAGACCGTGCGCCGCCGGATGATTGAGCAACGGCGCGTGGAAATTGCGCGTAATGCGGCGGCGGCGCTGCAAGACATACATGAAGGACGTGGTTCAGCCGGAACAGCAGATGGCTTCATGCGCGAATTTGTGGCGGAGCTATGAGATTACTTTGGCAACCCCGCTTCAAGCACGCCCTAAAAAAGCAGATCAAACGTTCTCCGCACCTGTTGGACGAAGTCCGTGCAGTGTTGAAGCAGTTGGAGCAAAACCCTTTCGCGCCTAATTTGCGGACTCACTAATTGGAGGGGCAACTGGCCGGTTATTGGGCGTGCTCAGTTGCGTATGATTGCCGCCTTATTTTCGCTTTCACGCCTGATCCTGACGTGCCAAACGAGCAAGCCATCGCTTTGCTCGATCTGGGCACTCACGATGAAGTTTATTGACGGACATTCTCAGGGAATATCACTATGGCAAACGGAATTCTAGTTTTCATCGAACACGTTGACGGAAAGATCAATCGCGCCACCTATGAAGCCCTGCGCGCGGCTCAATTGATCGGCGCGCAGACTGGGCAAGCCGTTTCAGCAGTCATCCTGGGGCAAGGCATTGGCGCAGCGGCCAGCGAAGTCGCGAGCAAAAAGATCAACGCCGTGCATACCGTCGAAAATGAATGGTTGAAGTCGTACACGGCAGATGGCTATACGCAGGCCTTCAAACAGGTCATTGAACAGTTGCAGCCTGATTTGGTTTTGATGGCGCACACCTACGAAGTCCGCGACTTCGCACCGAAGCTGGCGGCAAGTTTGCGCCGCGCGCTGGTCGGCGATTGCATCAGCTACAAAATCGAAGGCGGTGAACTTGTCCTGACGCGCCAGGTCTTTCAGGGCAAGATGGCTGCGGACGTTGTGCCCGTAGGCGACAAACCACATTTCGTCAGTTTTCAAATCGGCAGCTTTCGTGGTGACGAATGCGAAGCGGGTCAGGCTGAAGTCAAAGCCCTAAACGTCAATCTGGACGCCGACGTTATTCGTCAGCAGCCGGAAGAACGCTTCAAGGAAGCCAAAGCCGCCGTTGATCTGACCCAAGCGCCGCTGATCGTTTCGGTCGGGCGCGGCATCAAGGAGCAGAAGAACATCGAGATCGTCAAAAAATTGGCCGATGCGATGGGCGCGGAACTTGCAGCTTCGCGGCCCATCTGCGACAACGAATGGCTGCCGATGGATCGCCAGATCGGTTCTTCGGGCCAGACCGTCGCGCCGAAGCTGTATCTGGCCGTCGGCATCTCTGGCGCAATTCAGCATTTGGTCGGAATGAAAGGCGCACGAACAATTGTCGCCATCAACAAAGACAAGGAAGCGCCGATCTTCGAGATTGCCGATTACGGCATTGTCGGCGACCTGTTCGAGATCGTCCCGGCGCTGACCGCAGAAGCTGAAAAGCTAAAGCAGTAAATTCTCAACTTAACACTCGCAGCGCGAACGTTGCCGGTCATTAACCATTCGCCATTAACACATTGCTAAATAACGGTCGGGGCAGCAACCTTTCCCCTGTCAGTTAATGGGGAATGGCGAATGGATAAGGGTTAATGGCCTCGCGCTCGATTTACCAACTACTGGAGTTTCCAAATGATCACCAATCGCCGCTCGTTTCTGTATTCTCTCGCAATCTTTGTTCTGCTCTTCGGATTCATTGGCCAATCCAGCGCCGACCAACGCAAAGCCAAAAAGCTGACCGCGCTTGATCGCTACGTTGCCAAGGCCGATCCGAACTACAGCTACAAACTTGTCAACACGATCAAGAAAGATGGCTTCACGACTTACGTCTTGCGGATGGCGTCGCAGAAATGGCGCAACGAATCAGAAGTGGATCGCACGTTGTGGGAACACTGGCTGACCATCGCGCAGCCAGATCAGGTCACGTCTTCAACCGGTTTTCTGTTCATCACCGGCGGTTCAATGAACAGTAAAGCGCCGGACGCAATGCCTCCGAACTTCAGCGATATGGCCGTCCGTACAAAGTCAGTCGTGGCCGAATTACGGATGATCCCAAATGAACCGCTGACATTTGCTGGCGAAACCAAATCGCGCACCGAAGACGAAATCATCGCATACACATGGGAAAAGTATTTGAAGACGGGCGACGAGACCTGGCCCCTGCGCTTGCCCATGACTAAAGCCTCCGTGCGTGCAATGGACACGATCACGGCGTTCTCAGCCAGCACAGAAGGCGGCAAGGCAAAGGCGACGGTCGCGAAGTTCATGGTCAGTGGCGGATCGAAGCGCGGTTGGACAACGTGGACGACGGCGGCGGTGGATAGTCGTGTGGTGGCGATTGTGCCCTACGTGATTGATTGCCTGAACAACGTCAAGTCAATGGATCACCACTATCGCGCTTATGGTTTCTGGGCGCCCGCCATTGGCGATTACTGGAAGATTCATAATTGGGCGGGGACGCCACAGTATACGGCGTTGATGGAGATCGAAGACCCATACTCGTACCGCGACCGGCTGACGATGCCCAAGCTGATCATCAATTCAACTGGCGATCAATACTTCCTGCCCGATTCGTGGCAGTTCTATTACGACGACCTGCCGGGTGAAAAATACCTGCGCTACGTGCCGAACACGAAACACGATTTGAAGGATTCAGACGCGCCGAACACGCTTGATGCGTTTTACGAATCCGTCCAGAAAGGCACGCCGCGTCCGCGCTTCACCTGGAAGATGGAAAAAGACGGTTCGATCAGCGTCAACACTAAAGACAAGCCGACCGAAGTCCGTCTGTGGCATGCGACCAACCCGAAAGCGCGCGACTTCCGCCTGGACATCATCGGCAAGGCTTACACCAGCGAAGTGATTCAACTCGCCAAAGAAGGCACGTACGTTGGGCGAATGGCCAAACCGGAAGCAGGCTTCACGGCCTACTTCGTCGAAATGACTTTCCCCAGCGGCGGTAAGTATCCCTTCAAGTTCACGACCGGCGTGCGCATCACTCCCGACGTGCTGCCGTTCCAAATGCCGCCGAAACAGAATCCCGCGGCTTCGAGCGCAACGAAGTAATGCCATTGTGGCTTGATTCAATCAATTACGGTTGACAGTATGCAGATTGATGAAATTCGAGCTGATCAGTGAAATCACAGCCATCGAAACAATCGCCACTGGCAACAAGATTCGTGATTTGGCGCGATTGCAAAAACAGTTTGGCAAAGGGCGGTGGCGTAAGCTGAAAGGCGTCGGTTACGTTCGATTCCAAAATGGCCAGGCGCGGAAAGTGGAACTTCACTGGTACGAGGCTCATGGAATCGGCAAGAAGAAGATGAAAGTAAAACGCAACCTCGATTGAAAAGCCGTATGAAC